>NZ_JBFBEE010000009.1:0-278733 GCF_040683555.1 Streptomyces sp. NPDC093510 | reverse complement strand
TCCGCCGCGTCGGGTGCGCCCGCCTTCGTCCGCCCCCCACGTCGGCCCGGCCGCGCTCGGCTGTTCACGACTTGCTCGTCGAGCGGGTCCCGAGTCCCGCCGCGTCGGGCGCGCCCGGCTTTGGACGTTTGCCCGCGTCGGGCCCGGCCGTGCTCGGCCATCTGCGGTTACTTATCGGTGGTCGGCGGCTTGCGACTTGCTGACCGCAGCCATCTGCCTGCGGTCGTTTTCCCGCGTCGGTCTGCGCGCGGCCGCCTGTCCCGGTCGGCTCAGCCGCGACGGGGCGTGGTCGCCGGGCGGGTGAGGTGGTGGCTTGGCCTGGGGGTGGGAAGCGTGAAGGCCCGCCCCCGGGTGGGGGCGGGCCTTCGGAGTGGCGGGAGGCGGAGTTAGCTCTCCGCGGTCTCCACCGGCTCTGCCTTCTTGCGCGTCCGTCGGCGCGGTGCCGCTGCCGGGGCAGCCTCGGCCTCTGCCGTGTCCGCCGGGGCGGCCGCGGCCTTGCGCGTACGACGGCGGGGCGTGGGCTCCTCCGTCGCCTGGGCCGGGATGCCGGCCTCGGCGGTGTCGACGGCCTTCGCCGCCGTCTTGCGGGTGCGGCGCTTGGGCTTCTCGGCTTCGGGCGCGGTGGCTTCGGGGGCTGCCGCCTCGGTGGCCTTCTCCGCTGCCGTCTTGCGGGTGCGGCGCTTGGGCTTCTCCGCTTCGGCCTCGGTGGCCTCCGGGGTGACGGTCTCGGTGGCCTTCTCCGCCGCGGTCTTGCGGGTGCGGCGCTTCGGCTTTTCGGGCTCCGCCTCGGGGGCTGCCGCTTCGGCGACGACCTTTTCGGCTGCCGTCTTGCGGGTGCGGCGCTTGGGCTTCTCCGCTTCGGTCTCGGTGGCCTCCGGGGTGACGGTCTCGGTGGCCTTCTCCGCTGCCGTCTTGCGGGTGCGGCGCTTCGGCTTCTCCGCCTCCGCCTCGGGGGCTGCCGTCTCGGCGACGACCTTTTCGGCTGCCGTCTTGCGGGTGCGGCGCTTGGGCTTGTCCGCCTCGGTCTCGGTGGCCTCCGGGGTGACGGTCTCGGTGGCCTTCTCCGCTGCCGTCTTGCGGGTGCGGCGCTTCGGCTTCTCGGGCTCCGTCGCTGCCTCGGGCTCCGTGGCCTCCGGGGCGGCGGGCTCGGGGGCCTTCTCCGCCGCGGGCTTGCGGGTGCGACGGCGCGGCTTCGTCGGGGCCTCCGGCTCGGCGACGGGGGCCGCGGCAGGTGCTGCCGGGGTCTCCGTCTCGACGGCCGTGGCCTCGGACGCGGCCACGGCCTCCGACGCGCCACCGGCGCGGGTGCGCCGACGGCGGCGCGGGGTGCGCGGCTCGGTCACCTCGGCGACAGGAGCGGCCTGGGCGACCGGAGCGGCCTGGGCCGTCGAGGTCTCCGGAGCCGTCGGGGCCGACGTGGTGGTCGTGTCGAGCGGGGTGCCCGCTCGCGTACGGCGGCGGCGACGCGGCGTGCGCGCGGGGCGCTCACCCTCGGCGGCCGCCGGGCCCGAACGGTCCCGGTCACGGTCGCGGTCGCGATCCCGGCCACGGTCGCGGTCCTGCGTACGACCACCGCCGGAACGGCCACCACGGCCGCGCCCACCGGTCTCGCCGAGGTCCTCGACCTGCTCCGCGCCCAGACCCGCACGGGTCCGCTCGCCACGCGGCAGAACACCCTTGGTGCCCGCCGGGATGTTCAGCTCCTCGTACAGGTGCGGGGAGCTTGAGTACGTCTCGACCGGGTCGCTGAGGCCCAGGTCCAGCGCCTTGTTGATCAGCTGCCAGCGCGGGATGTCGTCCCAGTCGACCAGCGTGATCGCGATGCCCTTGGCACCCGCGCGGCCGGTGCGGCCGATGCGGTGCAGGTACGTCTTCTCGTCCTCGGGGGACTGATAGTTGATGACGTGCGTGACGCCACCGACGTCGATGCCGCGCGCGGCGACGTCCGTGCAGACGAGCACGTCCACCTTGCCGTTGCGGAACGCGCGCAGGGCCTGCTCGCGCGCGCCCTGGCCGAGGTCGCCGTGCACGGCGCCCGAGGCGAAACCACGCTTCTCGAGCTGCTCGGCGATGTCGGCGGCGGTCCGCTTCGTACGGCAGAAGATCATCGCGAGTCCACGGCCTTCGGCCTGGAGGATGCGCGAGACCATCTCGGGCTTGTCCATGTTGTGCGCGCGGTACACGTGCTGCTTCGTGTTCGCGACGGTCTGGCCCTCGTCGTCCGGCGCGGTGGCGCGGATGTGCGTGGGCTGCGACATGTACCGACGGGCGAGGCCGATGACGGCGCCCGGCATGGTCGCCGAGAACAGCATCGTCTGGCGCTTCGCCGGAAGCATGTTGATGATCTTCTCGACGTCGGGCAGGAAGCCCAGGTCGAGCATCTCGTCGGCCTCGTCGAGGACGAGGCACTTGACGTGCTTGAGGTCGAGCTTGCGCTGGCCCGCGAGGTCGAGCAGACGGCCCGGGGTGCCGACGATGACGTCGACGCCCTTCTTGAGGGCTTCGACCTGCGGCTCGTAGGCCCGGCCGCCGTATATGGCGAGGACGCGGACGTTACGCGCCTTGCCGGCGGTCAGGAGGTCGTTCGTCACCTGCTGGCAGAGCTCGCGGGTGGGGACGACGATGAGAGCCTGCGGCGCCTCGGTCAGCTGCTCGGGGGTGGCGCGGCCCGCCTCGACGTCGGCAGGGACGATCACGCGCTCGAGGAGCGGGAGGCCGAAGCCGAGCGTCTTGCCGGTGCCGGTCTTGGCCTGGCCGATGACGTCCGTGCCGGAAAGGGCGACGGGGAGCGTCATCTCCTGGATGGGGAAGGGGGTGATGATGCCGACGGCTTCAAGGGCCTCGGCCGTCTCGGGAAGAATCCCGAGCTCTCGGAAAGTCGTAGTCAGGGCTATGCCTCTTCTGTGAGACGCGGCGTGAGGCGAACGCTGGGGGTCGTGACCGTGCCACTACCGCCGGCCGCTTGGGGGGCGGGCCGGGGGCGCGGGACCACTGCCGGCGCTCGAGCGCTCTTACCGCTGAGGTTCCCTCCTCGTGCCGTACGCACCTGTGCGCACCGCCCGGAGGGCTGTCGGGTCGGAGCCGATCGGGCCACCGACCGGGCATCCTCATTCGTACGGCCCGACGAATATTCGGCGGTCGCATTACCACTGTACCGCTAAATCTCGCATGTGTGTCCGGCGAATTCGTCACATGGTCGTCGTCACAGTGACTGACCAGGGCCTTACGCGTTCCGGCAAGCGGGCTATTGTGCGCTTCATGGAGACGCCTGACACCGCCGCTGAATCCGCCCCCGAACCCACCGGGATCGCCGCCCAGGACTGGGCGAAAGCTTCCGCCGAGCCCCAGTACCGCGCCGCCGTCGTGGATCTCCTCGGCGCGCTCGCCTACGGGGAGCTCGCGGCGTTCGAGCGGCTCGCGGAGGACGCGAAGCTCGCGCCGACGCTCGGCGACAAGGCGGAGCTGGCGAAGATGGCGTCGGCGGAGTTCCACCATTTCGAGCAGCTCAGGGACCGGCTGTCGGCGATCGGCGCGGAGCCGACCGAGGCGATGGAGCCGTTCGTCGCCGCGCTCGACGGCTTCCACCGCCAGACCGCGCCGTCCGACTGGCTGGAAGGCCTCGTCAAGGCGTACGTCGGCGACTCGATCGCCAGCGACTTCTACCGCGAGGTCGCGGCCAGGCTCGACGCCGATACGCGTGAGCTCGTGCTCGGCGTCCTCGACGACACGGGCCACGCGAGCTTCGCCGTGGAGAAGGTGCGCGCCGCGATCGAGGCGGACCCCCGCGTGGGCGGGCGGCTCGCGCTCTGGGCGCGGCGGCTGATGGGCGAGGCGCTCTCGCAGTCGCAGCGGGTGGTCGCGGACCGTGACGCCCTGTCGACCATGCTGGTCGGGGGCGTGGCCGACGGGTTCGACCTCGCGGAGGTCGGGCGGATGTTCTCGCGGATCACTGAGGCGCACACGAAGCGAATGGCTGCGCTGGGCTTGGCGGCGTAGATCGGCTCGGGGCCGCTGCGCGGTCTGCTGCGGGTCCGCTGTGGCTGGTCGCGCAGTTCCCCGCGCCCCTGAAAAGCCCGCCCGAGTTCCCCAGGGGCCGGGGGAAGCCCCAGAGCCCGTTTCAAGGGTTACGCCGTTGCCGAGCGGTGCAGTCTGTTGCTTGTCGGGCGGAGCAGCAGGGACAGCAGGGCCGTGGAGACGGCCAGTGCTCCCAGGAGTGTCGCGGGGGCGTGGCCGGGGCCGAGCGCCATGTGTGTGATGAAGGCGCCGACGAGTGCGCCCGCGGGGCCCGTCGACAGGACCAGGCTGCGGGCCGGCAGCCGGTGCGCGAAGCGGTGTGCGGCGGCCCAGGCCAGGGCCAGGCCGAGCAATGTGGAGCCGAGTGCTTCCAGAAACACGGTGATGCCCTCCCTCGCGGCCAGGTGCAAATCGGTCGTAGCCGGTGTACCCCAGGCCACCGGAACGCAACCCTCCATGATCGGGTGACGTCGGCGTTTCCGCGTACAACACATCCGCGTACAACACATCCGCGTACAACACAGGAGAACGGCCCGGTGGTTGAGACCACCGGGCCGTTCTCACAAGATCCACCAGAGCGCCCTACAGAGCGCTGAATCCCACCTTGCGCGCGGTCGGCTCGCCCAGCTCCACGTACGCGAGGCGGTCGGCCGGAACCAGGACCTTGCGGCCGTGGTCGTCCACGAGGCTCAGCAGCGGCGACTTGCCGGTCAGCGCCTCGGACACCGCGTGCTCGACTTCCTCGGCGCTCTGGCCGCTCTCCAGCACGATCTCGCGGGGCGCGTACTGCACGCCGATCTTGACCTCCACGGCTTTGTCCCTCCGACGGTCAGTCTGTGCGCGGCCGTCCGCGCCGTACCCAGCACACATTAGCCCGGTGAGGGGACGCGGACGGACGCGGCCGTGCACGCCGGTAGCGAACACGGGACGGGAACAAAAACGCGAGGGCTCAGTGGCCTTCCGTGCCGTGCAGCGGGAAGCCCGCGATGCCGCGCCAGGCGAGCGACGTGATCAGCTGCACCGCCTTCTCGCGGGGGACCGTGCTGTCGCTGGCCAGCCAGTAGCGGGCGACGACCTGGGAGTACCCGCCGAGGCCCACGGCGAGGAGCATCGCCTCGTCCCTGGGCAGGCCGGTGTCCTCCGCGATGACCTCGCAGATCGCCTCCGCGCACTGGAGCGTGACGCGGTCCACGCGCTCGCGCACCGCCGCCTCGTTCGTCAGGTCCGACTCGAAGACCAGGCGGAACGCGCCGCCCTCGTCCTCGACGTACGCGAAGTAGGCGTCCATCGTCGCGGCGACACGGAGCTTGTTGTCCGTGGTGGACGCCAGCGCCGTGCGCACGGACTGCAGGAGCGACTCGCAGTGCTGGTCGAGCAGGGCCAGGTAGAGGTCGAGCTTGCCCGGGAAGTGCTGGTAGAGCACGGGCTTGCTGACTCCGGCGCGCTCGGCGATGTCGTCCATCGCCGCCGAGTGGTACCCCTGTGCGACGAATACTTCCTGGGCCGCCCCCAGGAGCTGGTTGCGTCGGGCACGGCGCGGCAGCCGTGTGCCCCGCGGGCGCGCCGCCTCTGTCTGCTCGATGGCTGTCACGCCGCCTCCCAAATGGTCCGATGTGCGGTGAGCGCCGCGCCGCCATCGTACTTTTCGGTAACAGCGATGTGCGCGGTGCGAGCGCAGAATTTCACGGACTGGACGACCATAGAAGGGCCGTCCAACGGTGCGTAACGGGGCAAACGCGAGCAGGTCAGCGGTCCTGGCCCGCTCGCCTGCCCGTTCCGCTCAGCGGTAGTCGTCCTCGTCGAGGGTCACGACGCGGGCCTGCTCCGCGAGGTCGGCCTCGTCGGCGGAGGCGGGATCGGCCCCTTCGAGGGAATCGTCCCTGCGCGGGGTCAGCTCCGTCTGCTGCTCCGCCGCGTCCGCCTCCGGGGCCTCGACGTCGGCCCCGGCCGCGGCGGCCACGTCGGCGTCTGTCTCGAAGGTCTCGGGATCACTCGGGTCGACACTCATGTATGGCTCTCTTCCCTTGCGGTACTTGGTGGCCCTGTGCGGGTGCGAGTGCCCTGTACCCCCTCTTTTCATGACTCCTCATGACTCTTTCGAGCCTAGAAGAGACCTGGGCGGGGCGCTACGCGATCTGTGTGCAGTCTGTGACAGCGAACACGTGAACTACCGCGTGATCGTCTCGTAACATTGCCGCATGTCTTCGACCGAGCTGCCGAACCTGCTGGCCGCCGCCGCCGCGCCCAAGCCGGGCGCCGTGGCGGTCGCGGAGGGGGAGCGGCTCGACTCGGTGGCCCTGCCCGGCCTCTCGCTGACCGTGCGCTCCCGGCCCTCGACCGGCCCCGGCCTGCCGCCCGCGCTGTACGTGCACGGGCTCGGCGGGTCCTCGCAGAACTGGTCGGCGCTGATGCCCCAGCTGGCGGACATCGTCGACTGCGAGGCGATCGACCTGCCGGGGTTCGGCGATTCCCCGCCGCCGGACGACGGGGACTACTCCATCACCGGGCATGCCCGCGCGGTCATCCGCTATCTCGACGCTCGCGACCGCGGCCCGGTCCACCTCTTCGGGAACTCGCTGGGCGGCGCCATCACGACGCGCGTCGCCGCGGTCCGCCCCGACCTGGTCCGTACGCTGACGCTGGTCTCGCCCGCCCTGCCGGAGCTGCGGGTGCAGCGCACGGCGGTGCCGACCGGACTGCTCGCGGTGCCCGGGGTCGCCGGCCTCTTCACCAGGCTCACCAGGGAGTGGACGGCCGAGCAGCGCGTACGGGGCGTCATGGGGCTCTGCTACGGCGACCCGGCGAAGGTCACGCCGGAAGGTTTCAGCGCGGCGGTCCGCGAGATGGAGCGCAGGCTCCAGCTCCCCTACTTCTGGGACGCGATGACCCGCACGGCGCGCGGCATCGTGAACGCGTACACGTTGAGCGGCCAGCACGGGCTGTGGCGGCAGGCGGAGCGGGTGCTCGCGCCGACCCTGCTCGTCTACGGCGGGCGCGATCTGCTCGTCTCGTTCCGCATGGCGCGCCGGGCGGCGGCCGCCTATCGCGACTCGCGGCTGCTCACGCTGCCCGACGCGGGCCATGTGGCGATGATGGAGTATCCCGAGAGCGTGGCGACGGCTTTCCGTGAACTCCTCGTCGACACCGGCGAGTTGAGCAAGGTGGGCCGTAACGGCTCGCGCACGGGTTCGGGGAGCTGAGGCGGCGCGTGGGACGTCACAGCCGCCGCGATCCGGCAGACACGACTGACAACACCAGCACCTCGGGCACACCGCTTCCCCGCGACGTGAGCCCTGGCGCGACGCCCGGCACGGGGCGACGCAGACGAGCGGCGGAGAACGCCGCACCGCACGACGGCACGCCCGCGCACGGCACGCCCGCCCACGGAACCCCCGCCCACGGCACGCCTGCGCACGGCACCCCCGCCCACAGAACCCCTGCCCACGGCACGCCTGCGCACGGAACCCCCGCCCACGGAACCCCCGCCCACGGCACGCCTGTTGACGGGGCGGCGCCCCGTCCGACCCCGCCCCACGGCGTGCCGCACGTCCGTGGTGGGCACCCCGAGCAGCGGGAGCCCGGCGGGGGCTGGGGCGACGTCCCCGGTACTGGCGGCGGGCCCCAGGTCAGGGGTCAGCACAGTGTCCCCGGGCCCCGGCAGGACTACGTGGCCGCGTTCCCCGACGGGGAAGGCGCCGCGGATGAGCCGGAGCCGGGGCCGGAGCCGGACGGCGCGCGGCCGCCGCGGCCCCGCGACCCGTACGCCTCCGTGACCGACTGGGCCGCCGTCCCCGAGCCCCGTTCGGGCGGCCGGGGCGGCGACTTCTTCGACGGCGACGGCGACGGCGACGACGGCGAGGCGAGCGGCGACGGCAAGAAGCATGGCCGGGGCCGCGTCATCGCCGTGGCCGCGGCCGCCGCCACGGCCACGGTGCTCGCGGTTGTCATGGCGGGCCAGCTCGCCGGCGGCGGCAAGGAGTCCGGCGTGCGGACCAAGGCCGCCCCGGGCGGCGCGCGCGACACCGACGACCCCGCCTCCCGCTCGGACCGCCGTCCGACGCCCGCCGAGGCGCCTAACGAGGCCCCGGCGACGTACGAGGAGAAGATGGCGGAGGAGAGGCCGCTGGACGCGAAGCTCAAGGCGTCCGGCGACTTCGAGGCGATGCCGGGGTTCGAGAAGGCACCCGGCAAGGGGCAGCTGTTCCGTTATCGCGTCGACGTGGAGAAGGGTCTCGGCCTGGACGGCAGGCTCTTCGCGCAGGCCGTGCAGAAAACCCTCAACGACGACCGGAGTTGGGCCCACGCCGGGGCCCGTACCTTCGAGCGGATCTCATCGGGGAAGCCCGATTTCGTCGTCACGCTCGCGAGCCCGGGAACGACCGCAGCCTGGTGTGCGAAATCGGGTCTCGACACCACTCAGGACAACGTGTCGTGCGATTCCGCGGCGACGGAACGCGTGATGATCAACGCCTATCGATGGGCGCAGGGCGCGAAGACCTACGGCGACGCCGTCAAGAAGAAGTACGGCAGCGCGATCTTCCCCTACCGGCAGATGCTGATCAATCACGAGGTCGGGCACCGGCTCGGCTTCAACCACACGGACTGCACGAAGGACGGGAGCCTCGCGCCCGTCATGCAGCAGCAGACGAAATTCCTCGAACACGACGGGATCAAGTGCAGGGCCAATCCCTGGGCCTTCCCGAAGAGTTGAGGCGGTGCGGTGTCCGAGTCCGCGGGCACCGCTTTGACATCTGTCGGAAGTTCGTTCATATTTCTCCGCATGTCGAAGAGTCACGCCCCGTCGAGCGCCGCCATTGAGCTGGCGCTGTTCGGCGTGACCGCGCTCTGCGTGGCCGACATCCACTGTTGCTGACGCCCGCCCCGGCGAGTGCGTCGCTCTTTTCCCAGCCTTGGCTTCCGATAGCCGCTTTCGGCTGTCCGTAGCCGTTTTCCGCTGTGTTTTCACGCCTTCTCCGGGGCGAGCTCCGCGTCATTTCAGCTCGTTTCCTGTTGATCCGCTGCCCTTTTCCGCAGCGACCCCCGAGAGGTCTTCTTCCGATGCGTCGATCGTCCGTCACAGCACGCCGCGTGGCAGCGGCATCCGTCAGCCTGGCCCTGGCCTCGGGCGTCGTCGCCTGCGCGGGTCCGAAGGACAACGGCGCCGGGGGCGGCGGCGACGGCAAGCCCGCCAAGGGCGGCACGCTCACCGTCCTCAACCGCGACCCGCAGACCGACTTCGACCCCGCCCGGCTCTACACCTCCGGCGGCGGCAACGTGCCGAGCCTCGTCTTCCGCACCCTGACCACCCGCAACCGCGAGGACGGCGCCAAGGGTGCCGAGGTCGTGCCGGACCTCGCCACGGACCTGGGCAAGCCGAGCAAGAACGCCACGGTGTGGACGTACACCCTGAAGAAGGGCCTCAAGTACGAGGACGGTACGCCGATCACCTCGGCGGATGTGAAGTACGGCATCGAGCGGTCCTTCGCCGCCGAACTCAGCGGTGGAGCGCCCTACTTGAGGGACTGGCTCGTCGGCGGGGACAAGTACCAGGGGCCATACAAGGACAAGAGCGGCAAGGGACTCGGGTCCATAGAGACGCCCGATGAGCGGACCATCGTCTTCCATCTGAACAAGCCCGAGGGCGAGTTCCCCTACCTGGCGACCCAGACGCAGTTCACGCCGGTACCGAAGAGCAAGGACAAGGGCACCAAGTACGAGGAGCACCCGCTCTCCTCCGGGCCCTACAAGGTCGTCGAGAACCAGAACGACGGCGAGCGGCTGCGCCTGGAGCGCAACCCGCACTGGTCCGCGAAGAACGACCAGGAACGGAAGGCCTACCCCGACGTCATCGACGTACGGTCCGGTCTCGACTCGTCCGTCATCAACCAGCGGCTCGCCGCGAGCCGGGGCGCGGACGCCGCCGCCGTCACCACCGACACCAACCTCGGCCCGGCCGAACTCGCCAAGGTCACCGGCGACAAGGAACTCGCCTCGCACGTCGGCACCGGACACTTCGGCTACACCAACTACCTCGCCTTCAACCCGAAGGTGAAGCCGTTCGACGACCCCAAGGTCCGCCAGGCCATCTCGTACGCCGTGGACCGCTCCTCGGTCGTCAACGCGGCGGGCGGCTCCTCGCTCGCCGAGCCCGCCACCACGTACCTGCCGAACCAGAAGTCCTTCGGATACACGAAGTACGACCACTTCCCGGCGGGCCCGAACGGCAACCCGAAGAAGGCCAAGGAGCTCCTGAAGGAGGCCGGTCACAAGGACGGGCTCACCATCACGCTCACGCACTCCGACGCCAAGGACTTCGAGACCAGCCCCGAGATCGCCACCGCGATCCAGGACGCGCTCAAGAAGGCCGGGATCACCGTCAAGCTGGCGGGGCTCGAGGACAACGACTACAAGGACAAGAGCCACAGCGCCGAGGACGAGCCCGGCCTCTTCCTCGCGCACTGGGGCGCCGACTGGCCCTCCGGCGGCCCCTTCCTCGCCCCGATCTTCGACGGCCGGCAGATCGTGGAGGACGGCGCCAACTTCAACTCGGGGTTCCTGGACGACAAGTCCGTCAACGACGAGATCGACGAGATCAACAAGCTGACCGACCTGAAGGCCGCCGCCGAGCGGTGGGGCGCCCTCGACAAGAAGATCGGCGAGAAGGCGCTGACCGTGCCGCTCTTCCACCCGGTCTACAAGCGCCTGTACGGCAAGGACATCAAGAACGTCGTCATCAGCGACTGGACCGGCGTCCTCGATGTCTCCCAGGTCGCGGTGGAGTCGAAGTGACGGTCCGCACGCTCTTCTGGGGGCGGCTGCGCGAGCAGCGCGCCGCCCTCGTGGCGGCGGGCGTCGTCGCCCTGCTCGTCGTCGTGGCGCTCGCCGCGCCGCTGCTCACCGCCCTTGAGGGGCAGGACCCCACCTCGTACCACCCGGACCTCATCGACTCGGCGCGCGGTGGCGTGCCGGTCGGCCCGTTCGGCGGGATCAGCGGCGAGCACTGGCTCGGCGTCGAGCCGCAGACCGGGCGTGACCTCTTCGCGCGCCTCGTGTACGGGGCGCGGGTCTCGCTCGGCGTCGCGTTCGCCGCGACCGTCGTGCAGCTGTTCATCGGGATCGCGGTCGGCATCGCCGCCGGATTCGGCAGCCGGTGGGTGGACCAGGTGCTCAGCAGGGCCACCGACGTACTCGTGGCGCTGCCGCTGATGGTCTTCGCGCTCGCGCTGATGGCGGTCGTGCCTGACGGCTTCCCGCGGCCCGTGCTCGTCGCCCTGATCATGGGCCTCGTCGGCTGGGGCGGTGTGGCCAGGATCGTGCGCGCGCAGACCGTCACGCTCAAGGAGCTCGACCACGTGGCCGCCGCCCGGCTCAGCGGCTGGGGCGGCGTGCAGATCGCCCGGCGCGAGCTGCTGCCCGCGCTCGCCGCGCCCGTCATCACCTACGCCGCGCTGCTCGTCCCCGCGAACATCACCTTCGAGGCGGCGTTGTCCTTCCTCGGCGTGGGCGTGAAGCCGCCCACCGCGTCGTGGGGGCAGATGCTCACGTCCGCCGACGTCTGGTACCAGGCGGCGCCGCAGTACCTGCTGTACCCGGCGGGCGCGCTGTTCGTGACCGTGTTCGCGCTCACCGTCCTCGGCGACGGCGTGCGCACGGCGCTCGACCCGCGGGCCGCGTCGCGGCTGCGGATCGGGACCGGCCGGAAGCGGGAGGCCCGCGCATGACCGGCTTCTCCGGCTTCCTCGTGCGGCGCCTTCTCGGTGCCGCCGCCACCCTCCTCGCCATCTCCGTGATCATCTACGCGGTGTTCTACGCCGCGCCGGGCGACGTCGCCCAGATCACCTGTGGTTCGCGCTGCTCGCCTGCCCAAGTGCAGCAGGTCGCCGCGCAGTTGCGGCTCGACGACCCGCTGTATGTGCGCTACTGGGACTTCCTCCAGGGCGTCGTCGTCGGCCAGGACTACTCGACGGGCACCGGCACCGAGCACTGCGGCGCGCCCTGCCTCGGGATCTCCTACCAGAGCGACCAGCAGGTCACCGCGCTGATTGCGGCGAAGCTGCCGGTCACGGCGTCGCTCGCGCTGGGCGCCATGGTGCTGTGGCTCGCCCTCGGCGTCGGCACCGGAGTGCTCTCCGCCTGGCGGCGCGGCCGGATCGGCGAGCGCGTGCTGACCGCCGTCACGCTCGCGGGCACCGCCACGCCCGTGTTCGTGATCGGCCTGCTGCTGATGATCGTGGTCTGCGGACAGTTGCAGTGGCTGCCCTTCCCGCAGTACGTCGACTTCGTGGACGACCCGACGCAGTGGGCGTGGAACCTGCTCCTGCCGTGGCTGTCGCTCGCACTCATCGAAGCCGCCAAGTACGCGCGGCTGACCCGGTCCTCGATGCTGGAGACCCTCGCCGACGAGCACGTGCGGACCTTCCGCGCCTACGGCGTGGGGGAGCGGTCGATCATCGGCAAACACGCGCTGCGCGGCGCCGTCGCGCCCGTCATCGCGCTGACCGCCAACGACTTCGGGTCGATGTTCGGCGGTGCCGTGCTCACCGAGACGCTGTTCGGCCTGCCCGGCCTCGGACGCGAACTCGTGCACGCCGTCAAGGTCGTCGACCTGCCGGTGGTCGTCGGTCTCGTCATGGTCACCGGCTTCTTCGTGGTGCTCGCCAATGCCGTCGCGGACCTCCTGTACGCGGTGGCCGACCGACGGGTGGTGCTGTCATGAGTCTCGTGCAAGTCACGGATCTGCGCGTGGTGTTCGGCTCCGGGCGCGGGGCCGGGTCCGGGTCCGGTGCCGGTGCCGGTGCCGTCCGGGCCGTGGACGGGGTCTCCTTCACGCTGGAGAAGGGCGGCGCACTCGCGCTCGTCGGCGAGTCGGGGTCCGGCAAGTCCACCGTGGCGTCCGCACTGCTCGGGCTCCACCGGGGAACGGGCGCGCACGTCAGCGGATCGGTGCTGGTCGACGACGTCGACGTACAGGCGGCGTCCGAGGCCGAACTGCGCGGGCTGCGCGGCGGAAAGGCCGCGATGGTCTTCCAGGACCCGCTCTCCTCCCTCGACCCGTACTACGCGGTGGGCGACCAGATCGCAGAGGTGTACCGCGTGCACACGGGCGTGTCCCGGCGGGCCGCACGCGCGCGTGCCGTGGAGGTGCTCAGCCGGGTCGGCATCCCCGACGCCGCGCGCCGATCCCGTTCCAGGCCGCACGAGTTCAGCGGCGGCATGCGTCAACGCACGCTCATCGCCATGGCGTTGGCGTGCGAGCCTGCGCTGCTGATCGCCGACGAACCGACCACGGCGCTCGACGTCACCGTGCAGGCCCAGATCCTCGACCTGCTGCACACGCTGCGCGACGAGACCGGCATGGGGCTGCTCCTGGTCACCCACGACGTGGGCGTCGCCGCGGAGAGCGTCGACGAGGTCCTGGTCATGCGGGACGGGCGCGCGGTGGAGCGCGGGGCGGTGCGGGAGGTGCTGGGTGCGCCCCGGGAGGCGTATACGCAGGAACTCCTCAAGGCCGTGCCACGGGTGGACGCGCCGCCGGTACCGCGGGCGACCCCGGCGGTGCCGGCCGGTGAGGCGGGTGAGACGGGTGAGGCAGGTGAGGTGGATGAGGTGGATGAGGTCGTGCTCGAAGCCGTGGGACTGCGGCGGGAGTTCGGGCGCGGCAGGCGCGCGGTCACCGCCGTCGACGACGTCTCCCTCACCGTCCGCCGCGGGGAGACCCTCGGCGTCGTAGGCGAGAGCGGCAGTGGCAAGACCACGCTCGGCCGGATGCTGGTGGGCCTCCTGGCGCCCACCGCGGGGCAGCTTCGGCATGGGGGCGCGGAGACGTCCGGTGGGCGGGTCGTTCCCGGTGGGCGGGTCGTTCCCGGTGTGCAGATGGTGTTCCAGGACCCCGTCTCCTCGCTCAATCCACGGCGTTCCGTCGGCGAGTCCGTCGCCGATCCGCTGCGCGCGCGGGGCGAGAGCGACTCCTACGTACGGGGGCGTGTGCGCGACCTCCTGGAGCGCGTCGGCCTCGATCCGGCGCACTACGACCGCTACCCGCACGAGTTCAGCGGCGGGCAGCGCCAGCGCGTCGGCATCGCGCGGGCGCTCGCCGCGGAGCCCCGGCTCATCGTGTGCGACGAGCCGGTGTCGGCGCTCGACGTGACGACGCAGGCCCAAGTGACGGCGCTGCTCGGTGAGTTGCAGCGAGAACTGGGGCTCGCACTGGTCTTCGTCGCGCACGACCTCGCCGTCGTGCGTCAGGTCAGCGACCGGGTCGCGGTGATGCGGCAGGGCCGGATCGTCGAGCACGGAACCGTGGACGAGGTCTATGGATCGCCGCAGGACCCGTACACGCGACGCCTGCTCGCCGCTGTGCCCGCGCTCGACCCGGAGGCGGCGGCGCGGCGGCGAAAGGACCGCAGGGAACTGGCCGCAGCCTGACCCTCCGTAGCGAAAAGGGGCTTCCGGAGTGCTATAGCGCGACGGAACGCGACCGGCGCGGGAAAGTTACTGCCGTTCACCCCTTCTGGTGGCGCGATGGACAACCGTCCGTCGCGCCACCTGCATGACCGCATACGTTCGTCCCGCTGCGAGCCGCCCGGTCGAAGGGCGGCTCACCGAACGGGAGATCGGGGGTGCGCTCGTGCGCGTCGGACTGCTTACGGAGGGTGGCTATCCGTATGTGAGCGGTGAGGCGAGGCTCTGGTGCGACCGGCTCGTACGGGGGCTCGGGCAGCACGAGTTCGACCTCTACGCGCTCAGCCGCAGCGAGCGGCAGGAAGCGCAGGGGTGGGTCGAACTGCCGCCCCAGATAGGCCGGGTGCGCACGGCGCCGCTGTGGACCGTCGACGACGAGGCACTCCGCGCGGCGGGCCCGCGCGGCGGCCGCGGACGCCACGCCCGTCGCCGCTTCACCGAGCACTTCGGGGAGCTGGCGGGGGCGGTGTGCCGGGGTGGCTCGCGTGGCGCTGGCGGCTCGGGTGGTTCCGGTGGCGCGGGTGGCTCTTCCGGCTTCGGCCGCTTCGGCCGCTTCCGTGATGGTGAGACCGCTTCGGGGGGCACTCGCGGCGACGCGGCGGACCGTTTCAGCAACGCACTGTACGGGCTCGCCGAACTCGCCCGCGACGAGGGCGGACTGGTAGGCGCACTGCGTTCCGAGTCCGCCGTCCGCGCGCTGGAGCGCGCCTGCCGCGCGCCCGGCGCGCTGCGCGCCGCCCACGCCGCGCGGGTACCCGACCTGCTCACCGTCGTGGACCGGATGGAGCAGGCCCTGCGGCCGCTCTCGCTCGACTGGTACGGGCCCGACGAGCTCGGCGCCGTCGACCTGTGCCACGCCACCTCCGGCGGACCCGCGGCGCTGCCCGGCCTGCTGGCCGGGCACTTCTCCGGCGTGCCCTTACTCGTCACCGAGTACGGCGTGCAGCTGCGGGCGCGCTACCTCGCCGCGGGCGACATGGACCTGAGCGAGCCGGCGCGGGCGCTGCTCGCCTCCTTCCACGGTCTCCTCGCCGCCGAGGTGTACCGCCGCGCCACGATCATCACCCCCGGCAACACCCACGCCAGGCGCTGGCAGGAGCGCTGCGGCGCCGACCGCGCCAAGCTGCGCACGGTCCACCCCGGCATGGAGGCCGACCGCTTCTCCGAGATCGGCGAGGGAGGCTACGACGACTTCCCCGCCGACCACGACACGCTCCTGTGGGTCGGCCGCATCGAGCCCGCCAAGGACCTGATCTCGCTGCTCCACGCCTTCGGGGAGATCCGGAAGGAAGTGCCGGGAGCGCGCCTGCGGATCGTCGGAGCACCGGTCGAAGGGCCCGAGGCCCTGGCCTACCTCGCGCACTGCCGAGCCCTCGCCGCCCAGCTCTTCCCGTACGAGGCGGACGGCGCGCACTCCGTCGGCGACAACCCCGTCTCCTTCGAGGAGATCGGCGGGCCCGACGCGCCCGGACTGGCCGACGCGTACGCCTCCGCGGGCGTCGTCGTCCTGTCCAGCGTCGTCGAGGGCTTCCCGATCAGCCTCGTCGAGGCCATGTTCTGCGGACGCGCGACCGTCTCGACGGATGTCGGCGCGGTGGTGGAGGTCATCGGCGGCACCGGGCTCGTCGTGCCGCCGCGCAATCCGCGGGCGCTCGCGGAGGCGTGCGTGGCACTCCTGCGGGCCCCCGAGCGCTGCGCGCGCCTGGGTGCGGCGGCGCGGGCGCGGGCCCTCGAGCTCTTCACCGTCGAGCAGAACGTCGCAGCATTTCGAAGCATTTACCTGGAGATCGTCTCGCACTGCCCGGTGCACAGGGACGCGGTGGACGAGGCGGGCGAACCGGTGCCGTTCGCGAACCCGGCGGAGGCGTATCTCCCGGGGCGGTGGGCGGTCTCGGTGGGGCCGGCGTCCGGGGCGGAGCCGGGGGCCGAGGGCGGCGGCGTACCGAGTTGGGCCGTGTCGAGTCGGGCCGTGCCGGAAGAGGCTCCCGTGTCTCCCGCGTCTCCCGTGTCCGAGTTGAAGGGGGCCTCCGTATGAAGCGGCACGAGGGCGCGGGTGCCTTCGGCGCCCTGGACGCGCCGCGCGCCCCGCAGGGCGTGACCGCATGGGACCCACGGTCCGAGGAACTCCTCGCGGAGACGGCTCCGACGCCGATCGCCGGTGACAGTGACAGTGACAGTGCGAGTGACGACGGCGACGGTGACGGGGACAGCGACAGCGGATGGGACGCGCGCGGCAAGGGCGGCCGCGGCGACAGCGGTAGCGATGCTGATGGCGACCGCAGTGGCGAGGGCGCTGGCGGTGGCGCTGGCGGCGGCGCCGGCGGTGGTGCCGGCGGTGGTGCTGGCGGTGGTGCTGGCGGTGGCGGAACGCGTGGTTCCGGAAGCGCCCCCCTCCCCACCTCCCGGGCCAAGACCCCGAGGCGCGGCGCCGCCGACCCCGTGAAGGCCCTCATGCACCGCCACCGCGAGCTGTGCGAGCGCGCCGTCGATCCGCTGGACATGGCGGCGGGCCTGGAGGCGCACGGCGTCACCGACCGGGTGGCCGCCCGCTTCCGGCACCGGGACGTGTTCGCACTGGCCGAGGAGATGTACGCGCGCGTGCCTCGCGGCGGCGACGACCCAGGACGTACCGCCTCCGACGGCACACACGACGTACCAGAAGTGCCGCGCGGCTGGGCCCTGTTCGCCCTGCTGCCTGGCGCGGCGTGCGCGGCGACCGTGGCGGGACTCGGCATCAGCGGGATCGGCGGCAGCGACGGGATCGGCGGGGGCGGCGACCCGGGCGAACTCGGCGAGGGAAGCGCGCGGTTCCTGACCGTGCCCTTGGGTGTACTCGCCGTGTGCGTGGCCCTGCGCATCGCCCTGCGGTACGGGCCGCTGCGTGCCGTCACCCACCAGACGCCCGCCACGCGCGCGTGGGTGTGCTGGCTCCTCGCGTACGCCCTGCTCGGCGACGGTGTCCTGAAGGCCGTCATCGTGGGCGGCCCCGACGGACCCGGTGACCTCTGGGACCCGGCGACCGCCCCGCTCCTCGGCCTCGCCCTGGCCGTCGCGCCCGCGATCTGGTGCGCCCGCCTCTTCGCTGTACGGGCCGGGGGGCGGCTCGCCGCGAGCCGCGGACTCGATGAGTTCGCCGCCTCCGTAAGGCCGTGGCTGCTCGGAGTGTTCGCCCTCTTCCTGGGGGCGCTCGGAGCGCTGCTCGCGCTGTCGTACGCGCTCCTCGGTACGGCGGGCGACACCCGGCACGGCGGGGAACCGGCACTCTTCGGAGCCGCCGTGCCCGGAGTCGCCGCCCTCGGAGCCGCCGCCCTCGGAGCGCTGCTGCTGCTCGCCCGGCTCCTCGGCGTCTACGGCTTCACCCGCGCCCCCGCCCTGCTGCTCGGCGCCGCGGGCGCCTGCGAGGCGGCCGCCCTGGCCTCGGTGTTCGCGGGCCGGCTGCCGGGGTGCGACGCGCTGGCCGAGCCCGTCACGGCCGCCGTCGACGCGTGGGGCCCCGGCGTCGTACCGGCCGCCGCCTGCGGTGTCGCCGCCCTCGTCCTGCTGGTCCACGCGGCCAGGACCCTGACCCTCGCCTCGGCCCACGCCGGTTCGCGTGATGCGCCGTGAACCGCCGCCCGCAGACCCATCAGACCACTCTCCCGCGGGGCCGACACCGCGGGCCGGACCCCGTGCACCACGTCAACCTCCCGAAGGAGAAAGACAGATGACCACCCGCAGCCGTCTCCGCCGCCGTGCGGCCACCCCGGGAGGCGCCCGATGAGGGTGCTGCTGATCGGAGCCAACGGATACCTCGGCCGGTTCGTCGCCGACCGGCTGCTCGCCGACCCGGCGGTGCAGCTCACCGCACTCGGCCGCGGCGACGACTCGGACGTACGGTTCGACCTCGCCAGCGGGAGCCCCGGCGCGCTCACCCGCTTCCTGGACGCCGTGCACCCGGGCGTCGTCATCAACTGCGCCGGCGCCACCAGGGGCGGCGCCCGCGAGCTGACCCGGCACAACACCGTCGCCGTCGCCACCATCTGCGAGGCCCTGCGGCGCAGCGGCTGCGGGGCGCGCCTCGTACAGCTGGGCTGCGGCGCGGAGTACGGGCCGAGCCAGCCGGGGTCCTCGACGGCCGAGGACGCGGTGCCGCGGCCCGGCGGGCCCTACGGCGTGAGCAAACTGGCCGCCACCGAGCTGGTGCTCGGCTCCGGGCTCGACGCCGTCGTCCTGCGGGTCTTCTCGCCCGCGGGCCCCGGCACCCCCGCCGGATCGCCGCTCGGGCGGCTCGCGGAAGCCATGCGGCGCGCGATGCAGGCGGGGGACGGCGAGCTCAAGCTCGGCGGGCTCGGCGTGCAGCGGGACTTCGTCGACGTGCGCGACGTGGCACGCGCCGTGCACGCCGCCTCGCTCTCCGCCGCGCAGGGCGTCGTGAACATCGGCGCGGGCCGGGCCGTACGGCTGCGTGACGCCGCCGCCGTCCTGGCCCGCGTCGCCGGGTACGGCGGGGCGCTGCACGAGCTCGACCAAGTGCCCGTGCGGGCATCCATCGGCCACCCCCGGAGCGAATCGGAGCACGGGCTGCCGGCCGCCGCGTACCCCTACCCGGACGGCTGCGGCAGCTGGCAGCAGGCCGATGTGCGCACCGCGCGCGACCGGCTCGGCTGGCGGCCCCGCATCAACCTCGAAGAGTCACTCGCCGACATCTGGATGGAGGCCGCATGCCGCATCTGACCAGGACCACCAGGGGTGCCGCGAGCACCGAGGTAAGCATCGGCTTCGGCATCCCCGGCTTCGCCCACCCTCTCGTCGCCCCCGTCGAATGGTCCGAACTCACCCGCCCGGGCACCCCTTTGAAGTGGGTTGTCCTGAATGTCGCCAACGGTCCGGGGGAGCGGCCCGACCCGCGCTGCCTGGAGGCGGCGGGCCGACTGCGGAACGCGGGCGTCCGCGTGCTCGGCCACCTCGACACGGCGTACGGGGCCCGCTCCTTCGGAGAGCTGGTCTCCGACGCCCACCGCTACCTGGACTGGTATCGGGTCGACGGCTTCTCCCTGGACCGCTGCCCGACCGGCCGGGCGGCGCTGCCGGAGGTGCGCAGGACGGTCGCGACCCTGCGCGCCCTGATCGACGACGCGCACATCGTGCTCGGGCACGGCACCCACCCGTACCCCGGATACGCCGAGACGGGCGACCAGTTGGTGACCTTCTCGGGCCCCTGGAGCGACTACCGCTGGTCGCAGGTGGCCGAGTGGACAGCCGACTACCCGCCCGAGCACTTCTGCCACTTCGTACACGGCATGCCGCGCGGTCACCTGGAGGAGGCGCTGCGCATCGCCCGCTGGCAGGGCGCCTCGACGATCTACTTCACGGACCGGGTGGACGGCGGTCCGGGCGACCCCTGGGAGTCCATGCCCGGTTACTGGGACGAAATCGTCTCGCGTATCGGAACAGGTGTCTCGGAATGAAGAAGGGCGTGGCAGTGTTACTTGCAGAACAACCGTTCCGCATTACCGACCAACGGAGTCCCCGTGTCGCTGCCACCCCTGGTCGAGCCCGCATCCGAGCTCACCGTCGATGAGGTTCGCAGGTACTCCCGCCACCTGATCATCCCTGACGTCGGGATGGACGGGCAGAAGCGGCTGAAGAACGCCAAGGTGCTGTGTGTCGGCGCCGGTGGCCTCGGGTCGCCGGCGCTGATGTACCTGGCCGCGGCCGGTGTCGGCACGCTCGGCATCGTCGAGTTCGACGAGGTCGACGAGTCCAACCTGCAGCGGCAGATCATCCACAGCCAGGCGGACATCGGCCGCTCCAAGGCGGAGTCCGCGAAGGACTCGGTCCTCGGCATCAACCCGTACGTGAACGTGATCCTCCACGAAGAGCGGCTCGAGGCCGACAACGTGATGGAGATCTTCGGTCAGTACGACCTGATCGTCGACGGCACGGACAACTTCGCGACCCGCTACCTGGTCAACGACGCGTGCGTGCTCCTCAACAAGCCGTATGTGTGGGGTTCCATCTACCGCTTCGACGGCCAGGCGTCCGTCTTCTGGAGCGAGCACGGCCCGTGCTACCGCTGCCTCTACCCGGAGCCCCCGCCGCCCGGCATGGTCCCCTCCTGCGCCGAGGGCGGCGTGCTCGGCGTGCTGTGCGCGTCGATCGGCTCCATCCAGGTCAACGAGGCCATCAAGCTCCTCGCGGGCATCGGCGAGCCGCTGGTCGGCCGCCTGATGATCTACGACGCCCTGGAGATGCAGTACCGCCAGGTCAAGGTCCGCAAGGACCCCGACTGCGCGGTCTGCGGCGAGAACCCCACCGTCACCGAGCTCATCGACTACGAGGCCTTCTGCGGCGTCGTGTCCGAGGAGGCCCAGGAGGCGGCGGCCGGTTCGACGATCACTCCCAAGCAGCTCAAGGAGTGGATCGACGCGGACGAGAAGATCGAGATCATCGACGTGCGCGAGCAGAACGAGTACGAGATCGTCTCGATCCCCGGCGCCAAGCTGATCCCGAAGAACGAGTTCCTCATGGGCACCGCCCTTCAGGACCTGCCGCAGGACAAGAAGATCGTCCTGCACTGCAAGACGGGTGTCCGCAGTGCGGAAGTCCTCGCGGTGCTGAAGTCCGCGGGCTTCGCGGACGCGGTGCACGTGGGCGGCGGCGTGATCGGCTGGGTCCACCAGATCGAGCCCGAGAAGCCGGTCTACTAGGCGTAGCGCCTGAACGGACACGGGCCCGCACCTTGCAGGTGCGGGCCCCTCCGCATGTCCGGTCCTCAGGACGAGCAGACCTTGCCGTCCTTCGGGGCCCTGCCGTCCAGCAGATACGTGTCGATCGCGCCGTCCACGCAGTCGCTGCCGTTGCCGTACGCCCCGTGGCCCTCGCCCTTCCAGGTCAGATGGACGCCGACGTCCTTGCCGAGCTCGTCCGCCATCTTGCGGGCGCCTTCGTAAGGCGTCGCCGGGTCGCCGGTGTTGCCGACGACGAGGATCGGGGCGGCGCCGGGCGCGCTCACCTCGGGGGAGTCGTGCAGTCCGGCCACAGGCCACTCGTGGCACCAGCCTGCCGTGTCCCAGCCGAGGAACTCCCCGAAGACCGGCGATATTCCACGGAACCGGTCCAGACGCTTCTCCGCCTCTGCCGGCGTGGTCCGCGCCTTGGCGTCCAGGCAGGAGATCGCGCGCTGCGAGTGGCTCTGCGTGCTGTACCGCCCCGAGGCGTCGCGTTCGTTGTACGCGTCGGCGAGCTGGAGCAGTGCCGAGCCGTCGCCCTTCTCGGCGTCATCGAGGCCGCGGGTCAGCGCGGGCCAGGTCTGCTTGCTGTAGAGGGTGACCAGGATTCCGGTGTGCGCGAGGGACTCGGTCAGCTTCCGGTCGCCCGAGGTACGCATCGGCTTCGCGTCCAGGCGCTCGAACAGCTTCTCTATCTTCGCGGAGCCCGCCTTAGGGTCCTGGCCGCGGGACTTGAAGTAGTTGTCGAGGGCACGCTGGAAGCCCCTCGCCTGGTTCTCCGCGTGGCCGATCGAGTCCGCGCTCGGGTCGACGACCGCGTCGAACACGAGGCGGCCGACGCGCCGGGGGAACAAGTGGGCGTACGTGCCGCCGAGTTCGGTGCCGTACGAGACGCCGAGGTAGTGCAGCTTGTCGTCACCGAGGACCTGGCGCATGACGTCCATGTCGCGGGCGGCTTCGACGGTGGAGATGTGCTCGATCAGCTTCTTCGAGCCCCGCGCGCAGCCCGCACCGAAGTCGGCCGCGTCCTCGAAGTACGCCTTCTCCTCGGCCCGGGTGTCCGGTGTGAGGTCGACCTTCTTCTCGGCGGCCTGCGTCGCCCTGTCGTCCCGGCAGCGCACGCCCTCGCTCGCCGCGACCCCGCGCGGGTCGAAGCTCACCAGGTCGTACCGCTCGCGCAGCGTGTCGTACGAGTCGGCGAAGGACGGGAGGCCGGAGACGCCCGAGCCGCCGGGGCCGCCGAAGTTGAAGAGGAGGGACCCGATGCGGTCGCCCTTGCCCGTGCTTCTGGCGCGGATGAGGGCGATGCCGATCGTCTCGCCGTCCGGCTTGCCGTAGTCCAGCGGGACCTTCAGCGTCGAGCACTGCCACTCGGCGCCCGGAGCACTGCCGCCCTCGGGCGCCTCGCAGCGGCTCCAGTCCAGCTTCTGGGACGTCAGCGAGGCGGGCAGGGTCGATGAAGGGTCAGGCTTGGGCCGCGGCTCGGGAGCGGTCGCCGAGGGGCCCTTCCCGTCGCTTCCGTCCCCGTCCCCGTCGTCGGACGAGCCGCAGCCGGCGGCCAGGCCCGCCACCAGCACTCCTGCGGCGGCCAGGGCCGTGGACCGTACAAAACGCTGCATAGAAGCGCTTCCCCCCTTGGAAGACAGTTCAGGCCATAGTAGGCGGGGCCTGTGACAACGGCCGGGGGTGGTCAGGAGCAGACCGTTCCGGTCTTCGGGACCGCCCCCTTCAGCAGATAGCCGTTCACGGCGTCCCGCACGCACTTGTTCTTGCTGTCGTACGCCCCGTGCCCCTGGCCCTTGTACGTCAGCTCGACGCCGACGCCCTTGCCGAGCGCCTGCGCCATCTTGCGGGCGCCCTCGTACGGTGTGGCCGGATCGCCGGTGTTGCCGATGACGACGATCGGCGGCGCGCCCTCGGCGCTCACGTCGGGGTGGTCGGCCTGGCCCTCGACCGCCCAGTCGGTGCACCCGACCATGCCCCACGCCAGATAGTCACCGAACAGCGGCGAGGCCTCGCGGAACTCGGGGAGCTTCTTCTCGACATGCTCCGCGGAGTAGCGCGCCTTGTCGTCCGCGCAGTTGATCGAGATGTTGGCGGACTGGATGTTGTTGTATTCGCCGTCCTCGTTGCGCCCGTTCATCGAGTCCGAGAGTGCCATCAGGATCTTGCCGTCACCGTCGTAGGCCTCTTCGAGGCCCTGGGTGAGGTACGGCCAGAAGTCCTTGGAGTACAGGGACTGCGCGATGCCGTTGGTGGCGGCGGTCTGCGTCAGTTCACGGGGCGGCAGACCGGTGATCGGCTTGCTGTCCAGGTCCTTCAGGAGCTTCGCGATCCGCTCCTTGACGTCCTTCTCCGTGTCGCCGACCGGGCAGTCCTCCGCCTGGGACGTGCAGTCCTTCGCGAAGTTGTCGAGCGCCAGCTGGAACCCCTCGGCCTGCCCGAGCGAGCCCTGTTCGGCGTTCTCGGTGGGGTCGACGACCGCGTCGAAGACGGCCCGCCCCACCTTCTTGGGGAACAAGTGTGCGTAGACGCCGCCGAGTTCGGTGCCGTACGAGATGCCGAAGTAGTGCAGCTTGTCGTCGCCGAGGACCTGGCGCATCAGGTCCATGTCGCGGGCCGCGTCGGTGGTGCGGACGTGCGGGAGCGTCTTGCCGGCGTTCTTCTCGCAGCCGCTGTTGAAGGCCTTCACGTTGTCGAGGAGTTTCTTCTTCTCGGCCTCGTCGTCGGGTGTGGAGTCCTGCTGGAAGTACGTGTCGAGCTCGTCGTCGTCCTCACACTCGATGCCCGCGCTGCGGCCGACGCCCCGCGGATCGAAACTCACCAGGTCGTAGCGGGTGCGCAGCTTGGCGTAGTCCTCTCCGAAGGCGGGCAGTGTGGTGATGCCCGAGCCGCCGGGGCCGCCGAAGTTGAAGACGAGGGACCCGATGCGGTCCTCCTTGCCGCCGCTCGAGGCCGCCTTGATCAACGCGATGTCGATCGTGTCGCCCTTCGGCTTCGCCCAGTCGAGGGGCGCCTTCATGGTGGCGCACTGCCACTCGGCGCCGCCCGGCAGCGGGGACGGGGCGTCACCGCCGCCTTCGGAGGCGGCGGGCGCGGGGCAGTCCTTCCAGCTCAGCTTCTGAGCCGACAGATCCTCGTCCTTGGAGTCGTCGCTGCCGCCGCACGCCGCGAGCGTGGCGGACAGGAGCAGGGTGGCGGCGGCCAGCGCGGTGGCGCGCGGCTGGGACTGTGTGGGCATGCCCTCATCCTGAAGGGGGAGCTGACAGGACGCTCGGGGCACGGGCCGTGTGGGTGAGGAATCGACTCCTGAGGATGCTGGAGGCTTGCCGGCCGTCGGCGTCAGCCCTCGGTGATCCGGCGGACCGCGTCCGTGCGGTCAGAGCAGTCCCTTCCTTGTCAGGTGGTTGAAGAACAGCCACCCCGGAAGGACCGGAAGCCACAGCGTCAGGAGCCGGTAGAGCAGCACCGCGGGCGCCGCCACGTCCTTGGGCACGCCCACCGCGATCAGACCGAGGGTCAGCGTCGCCTCGACCGCGCCCACACCGCCGGGCGTCGGTGCCGCCGACCCCAGGGCGTTGCCCGCGAGGAAGACGACCGCGACGCTCGCGAGGCTCAGCGACGTCATCTCTTCGTTGCCGAACGCACGCACCGAGGCGTCCAGGCAGAGCACGAACATCAGGGTGAGCAGCAGCATCCCGCCGATGCCTGTGAGCAGCTTCTGCGGCCGCTGCAGCACGTCCAGCATGCGCGGCACGACACCGGCGAAAAGCGACCGCACGCGCGTGACGACGAATTTCCGCAGGAACGGGATGGCGGTCACCACGAGGACCAGCACCGCGACCGACAGCAGACCGGCGATGACGGTGCGGGACGGCGTGAACGACGGCGTCTTCTCCGTCCCCGTCAGATAGCCGAAGATCAACAGCAGCAGGATGTGCGAGCCGAGCCCGAAGAGCTGCGAGGCACCGACACTCGCCACCGCGAGTCCCGAGCGCACCCCGGACCGCTGCAGGAACCGTGTGTTCAGCGCGACACCGCCGACCGCCGCGGGCGCCACGATCTTCACGAACGACCCGGCGACCTGCGCCGCCACCGCGCGTAGGAACGGCACCCGCTCCGGCACGAAGCCCAGCAGGCTCATCGCGGCGGCGAAGTAACTCAGCGCGGAGAAGCCCACCGCGGCGGCCACCCAGCCCCACTCCGCCTCCTGGAAGAGGGTGCCGAATTCGACGTGAGTGAGCTGTGACAGCAGGAAGTAGGCGCCGATGGCACCGGCGATGAAGCTGATCAGTGTGCGCGGCCTGATCCGCTCCAGCTGCGCCGGCTCGACCGGTGCCGTCGGGCGGATGAGCAGGACCTGATGGCGGATCTGGGTGAGCAGATCCTCCTCGCGGGCCTGCTCCAGGGCGTCGTCTATGGCCTGTTTCTCGGCCTGCCGCTCCTGCTTGGCCGCCTGCTTCTCCTGCTTCTGGGCCTGCTTGTCCGCCTGCTTGTCCGGCCGGCCGTCCTCGGAGACCTCCGCGCGTACGGTCTGCCGGGACTTGCGGGAGGCTTCCAGGACGGCCTCGCGCTCGCGCTGGGACCGTTCCCGGGCCAGCTTGGCCAGCGTGGAGCGGGTGGAGCGGGTGAGGGCGATGGGCTGCAGCAGGGGCAGACAGTCGGCCACCGCGTCCGGGCCGAGGATCTCGACGGCGGTGGCGACCGCGCGCTCGGCGCCCACCCGCAGGCCGAGTGCGGCCAGGAGCTGGGCGATGTCGATGCGCAGGACCAGGTCGCCCGCGGCGATCTCACCGCCGCGCAGGTCCGTGAGGATCACGGTGCCGGAACGATCCACCAGAATCGCGTCGCCCGCGAGCCTGCGGTGCGCGATCCGCCGGGACTGCAGTGCCTGCACCTGCCGCCAGGTGTCGCACAGCAGTTCGTCCGTGATGGCGTCGTCCGGCAGAGAGTCCAGGGAGCGGCCCCCCGTGTGCTCGTAGACGAGCATCACGGCGTCGGGGCCGAGCTCGGAGGTCGCGATCAGCTTGGGCGCGTTCGCCCCGGCCGCGATGGCCGCGTACGCGAGAAGGGCCTCCTGCTCCAGGGCCTGGCGCAGCGACTGGAGGCTGCGCCGCTGGGTGATGCCCCGCAGGGTGAGCCGCCGCCAGACGCGGTAGAAGAAGCCCTGCGCCTGCTGCTCGCGGTCGATGACCGTGACGTCGAGCGGTGGACCGTCTTCCAAAGTGACGAAATAGCGGCGGCCGCGGTCGCCGTGCTCGCTGTCCGGGGCTTCCTCGCGGGCGGCGCTCACGGGGCGGAAGCCGACGTGCCGCAGGCCCACGAGCAGCGTCTGCCCGGTCGGCCGCACGTTCGGTGAGCCGACCGCGTAGAGCGTTCCGTACGCCACGGCCCAGCCGATGAGCACCGTCAGGATGATCGAGAACGGCGTCGTGTAGCCGGTGACCAGCATCGTGAACGCGTCGAGCAGCAGCACCACGAACAGCACCAGGCGCCAGCGCGGTCTGCGGGACATGCCGACGGCCGTCATGTACGCGATCACGGGCGCGAGATAGCCGTGCACCGGATCGGTGAACGCGTGGAGGTCGGCGGGGGACGGCTTGGTCAGCGCGTCCTGGATGGAGTCGGGGGCGGCCTTCGCGACCCAGAGGTCGGTGGCCAGCGTCACGCCGTGCGCGAGCACGGCGGCCAGCACGCCGTCGGCGATGCGGAGCCCGTCCCGCTTGATCAGCCGCTCGATCGCGAAGGCGACGGGGACGAGCAGCACACCGATGCTGGCGATCAGACCGGCGACCTTGATCAGCAGATCGGGCGCCTGCTCCGTGCCCTTGTCGATGTCCTGTTCGAGCCCGGACGTCGTGCCGTGTGCGAACGCGGCGATGGCGAGCAGCACCGCGATGGCGAGGACGCCGACGAGGAGCCGCATGAGGTCGGAGGGGCGGTGCACGCGCGCCGCGAGGAGCGGTTCGTCGCCCGCGACGCGGTCGGTGTGCGCCCCGGCGTCGGCGCAGTCGGACCCCTGGCCGAGGTCGTGGCCGGCGTCGTGTCCGACGCCCTGCTTTTCGTCGTTCTCGCTGGTCAGGGCGCGCTCACCGGTGTCCGGGTGTGACTCGGACGCAGAGGTGCCCGCCTTCTCATCGGGATGCACGCCCTGCCGCTCCGTCGTCTCTTCTTGATCTCGTATCACCAGTCACCGCCCGCACGATGGTGGCATGTCCTGCTCGTGGAGGGAGGCATCAGGGGGCAACGCAAGGCTGCGAAGTGGTCACGAAACGACACTTTGCGCCCTGCCGTCCGGGCTGCGGCACACTCTGTGCCGAGCCCGTCACCGTGTCGGTGGGATGCGGCAGGATGGACCGGATGAGCGAGTTGCCGGAGTACGCGGAACGGGTCCTGGAGGTCGCGGAACTGATCCCTCCGGGTCGGGTGATGACCTACGGAGACGTGGCCGAGTGGCTGGAGGAGGGCGGCCCGCGACAGGTCGGCCGCGTCATGGCCCTCTACGGAGGGGGTGTCCCGTGGTGGCGCGTGGTGCGCTCGGACGGCGTGCTGCTGCCGGGCCACGAACTGCGTGCCCTGGAGCGGTACCGCGAGGAGGGCACACCGCTGCGACAGGCGTCGCGCGCCGCCCAGGGGCATGTCCCGAAGCTCGACATGCGGCAGGCCCGGTGGGACGGCGGCGCGGCAGGCGGGGCTGAAGGCGACGCTGCGGGGCACACGCGCCCTCGGGCTCCGGAGGCTCACACCTGACAGCTTCCGGCATCCGGCGGCCCGACGGGGGACCGGTGGCCCGTACGGGGGAAGCCACGCGTCCTCCGCGCCCACTGGCGTAGCGTCGACAGCACACACCCCCTTCACCCCGCGGCCACCGCGCAGCCGCTCTTCGACCAGCACACCCACCAGGACCGGCGACCCACGTGAGTTCCCCTTCTTCCACTCGGCACATCCGGCACCCGTCGCACCACCAGGTACGACAGGGGACCCGGGATGTCTACCGACTGGTGCGTACACCGCCGGCTCCGATGGATCCCCCTCGCTTGGACGCAGGTCAGCAGGGTGTGGTTGACCACAAGCGGGGGCC
This sequence comes from Streptomyces sp. NPDC093510, assembly GCF_040683555.1. NCBI lineage: Bacteria > Bacillati > Actinomycetota > Actinomycetes > Kitasatosporales > Streptomycetaceae > Streptomyces > Streptomyces sp. NPDC093510. Next base: position 250,467 of record NZ_JBFBEE010000009.1, on the reverse strand, counting down.
GCTGCTGGTTCTGGCGGGGCCCGGCACGGGCAAGACCACCACCCTCGTGGAGGCCGTCGCCGCCCGGGTCGCCGAGGGCGGGGACCCCGCGCGGATCCTCGTGCTCACCTTCAGCCGCAAGGCGGCGGTGGAGCTGCGCGACCGCATGGCGCTGCGCATAGGGGCGGCGCGCGCCCCGCAGGCCACCACGTTCCACTCCTTCTGCTACGCCCTCGTCCGGGCCCACCAGGACGCCGACCTGTTCGTGGAGCCGCTGCGGCTCCTGTCGGGACCCGAGCAGGACGTGGCGGTACGTGAACTGCTCGCGGGCCAGATCGACCTCGCGCAGGAGGGCCACGGGCACATCCGCTGGCCGGACGAACTGCGCGCCTGCCTCACCACCCGCGGCTTCGCCGACGAGGTGCGCGCGGTCCTGGCCCGCAGCCGTGAGCTGGGCCTCGGACCGGACGCACTGGACGCCTTCGCGCGTCGCAGCGGACGGCCCGACTGGGGAGCGGCGGCGGCCTTCCTCGCCGAGTACCTGGACGTGCTCGACCTCCAAGGAGTGCTCGATTACGCGGAGCTGGTGCACCGCGCGGTGCTGCTCGCGCGCCGTCCCGAAGTGGCGCGGGCGCTCGGCGCGCAGTACGACGCGGTGTTCGTGGACGAGTACCAGGACACCGATCCGGCCCAGGTACGGCTGCTGCACGCGCTGGCCGGCGGGGGGCGCAACCTCGTCGCCTTCGGCGACCCCGACCAGTCGATCTACACCTTCCGGGGCGCCGATGTGAACGGCATCCTGGAGTTCCCGCACGACTTCCCGCGCGTGGACGGCACCCCGGCGCCCGTCGCGGTCCTGACGACGTCCCGCAGGTCGGGCGAGCAGCTCCTCGACGCCACCCGGCTGCTCACCCGGCGCATGCCGCTGACCAGGCTTCCTGCGGAGAAGGTGCGGGCCCACCGCGAGCTGTCGCCGGTCAGGGACGGCGGCCGCGTCGAGGTGTACACGTACCCGACCGCCGGCACGGAGCTCGACAACATCGCGGACATCCTGCGCCGCGCGCACCTGGAGGACGGCGTCCCGTGGGGGGAGATGGCGGTCCTGGTCCGTGCGGGCGCCCGCACGATCCCCGCCGTCCGCCGCAGCCTTAGCGCGGCAGGTGTCCCCCTGGAGATCGACGGCGACGACATCGCCCTGCGCCACGAGCCGGCGGTGACGCCGCTCCTGACGGCACTTCGGGTGGTGGCCACGGCGGTCGTTTCGGAGACGGCTGATGCGGAGGCGGTCGTTTCGGAGACAGCTGATCCGGAGACGGCCGTCCCGGAGAGCGCTGAAGCCGCCTGCGACGGCATGGAAGCCGCCGCCTGCGACGGCATGGAAGCCGCCGCCTGCGACGGCACGGAAGCCGCCGCCTCCGACGGCACGGATGCCGCCGTGTCCGGCACGGAAGCCGCCGTGTCCGGCGCGGAAGCCACCTCACCCGGCCCCGAACCCACCACCCCCGCCTGGCTCGACACCGAGACTGCCCTGACCCTCCTCACCTCCCCCCTGGCCGGCATGGACGCCGCCGATCTGCGCCGCCTGGGACGCGCCCTGCGCGAGGAGGAGCGGGCGGCGGGCAACCACCTGCCGCCGCCCTCCGACGAACTGCTCGCCCGCGCCCTCGCAGAGCCGGAGCGGCTCGTCGCGCACGATCCGACGTACGCACGGGGAGCCCAGCGGCTCGGCGCGCTGCTCCGTAAGGCCCGGGAGCGCCTCGCGGGCGGCGGCACCGCCGAGGAGGCGCTGTGGGAGCTGTGGGACGGCACGCCGTGGCCCAGGCGCCTGGAGCGCACCGCGCGCCGCGGCGGCGCGGCCGGCCGCAACGCCGACCGTGACCTCGACGCGGTGTGCGCCCTGTTCGCCGCCGCGGCCCGCGCGGAGGAGCGCACGGGCGGGCGGGGCGCTCTCAACTTCCTGGAGGAGACCGAGGCGCAGGACATCGCCGCGGACACGCTCACGCGCCGGGCGGCACGCCCCGACGCTGTACGCCTGATGACGGCGCACCGCTCCAAGGGCCTGGAGTGGCGGCTCGTCGTCGTCGCGGGCGTCCAGGAAGGTCTCTGGCCCGATCTGCGCCGCCGCGGCTCCCTCCTGGAGGCCGACCGCATCGGCCGCGACGGTCTGGCCGAACCGCTCACGCCTGGAGCGCTCCTCTCCGAAGAGCGCCGTCTGTTCTACGTAGCGGCCACGCGCGCGCGTGAACGCCTCGTCGTGACCGCGGTGAAGGCGCCGGCGGACGACGGCGACCAGCCGTCCCGCTTCCTCACCGAACTCGGCGTCGAACCCAAGGACATAACAGGCCGCCCGCGCCGCCCCCTGTCCGTCGCCGCGCTCGTCGCCGAGCTGCGCGCCACCACCGTCGACCCGCGCGTCACGGACACCCTGCGCGAGGCGGCGGCCCAGCGCCTGGCCCGCCTCGCCGCCCTCAGAGACGCCGACGGCCGCCCCCTCGTGCCGGCGGCGCACCCCTACCGCTGGTGGGGCATGTACGAACCGACGGCGAGCGCGGTCCCCCTCAGGGACCGCGACAAGCCCGTCGTGCTCTCCGGAAGTGCACTCGACCAGCTCGCCAACACCTGCTCCCTGCAGTGGTTCCTCGGCCGTGAGGTGAAGGCGGACGCACCCGCGACCGCCGCCCAGGGCTTCGGCAACGTGGTGCACGTCCTGGCCGACGAGGTGGCCTCCGGGCGCACGCCCGCCGACCTCGACGTCCTCATGGAGCGCCTCGACTCGGTGTGGGACGCGCTCGCGTTCGACGCTCCCTGGAAGTCGGCGCAGGAGAAGGAGCACGCGCGCGTGGCGCTGGAGCGCTTCCTCCAGTGGCATGTCGACTCCAACGGCGCCCGCGCGGGCCGCGCCCCCGTCGCCAGCGAGCACGACTTCGACGTGACTCTGGAAGCGGGTCCCTACGAAGTGCGCGTGCGGGGCTCCATGGACCGGGTCGAACAAGACGCGGAAGGCCGTGCCTACGTAGTCGACTTCAAGACCGGCAAGCAGGCCCCGACCGCCGCCGAGGTCGCCCGCCACCCGCAGCTCGCCGTCTATCAGCTGGCGGTCCGCGAGGGCGCCGCCGACGAGCTCTTCGAAGGCGTACGTCCCGAACCGGGCGGGGCCGAACTGGTGCAGCTGCGCCAGGGCGCCGCCAAGAAGAACGGCGGCGAGGCCCTTCCGAAGGTGCAGGCCCAGGAGGCACTCTCCGGAGAGTGGATCGGCGACCTCCTCGCGACAGCCGCGGGCAAGGTCCTCGACGAACGCTTCACGCCCACCACGGGCCAGCACTGCACCCACTGCGCCTTCCGTGCCTCGTGCAGCGCACGCCCGGAGGGCCGCCACGTGGTGGAGTGACCCGGCCCGTCGCACCCGTGGCGATTGTCACGTCACGTCACCCGCGGGCATAGCAGCCCCAGAAGCAATCTAAAGTCTCCGTAAAGACATACTGTGCGCCGGCTGAGGGTGCACCTTTTCGAGGAGAAGCGCGTATATGGCAGCCAACCGGAAGCTCCTGGCAGTGGCCGCGGCGTGTGCCGCCGCCGTCATCGGTGTCACCGGCTGCGGTGGCGACGGCGGTGACAAGGACCCCTTCGACGGCATGAGCGCCGACAAGATCGCCGACAAGGCATCCAAGGCTTCCAAGGACGCCGGTTCCTTCACGATGAAGGGCCAGATGAAGCAGAAGGGCGAGGCGAGCAACATCGAGTTCGCCGTCGCCGAGTCCGGCGACTGCAAGGGCACGATGGGCTCGCAGAAGTCGGGCACCGCCGAGTTCCTCTCCGTCGGAAAGGTCTCGTACGTCAAGGCCGACGACAAGTTCTGGGAGGGCCAGGGCGGCAGCGCCGCAGCCGAGCTCGTCAAGGGCCGCTGGGTGAAGTCGGCCGCCAAGGAGGACAGCGTCTGCAACCCGGACGACATGTTCAAGTCCGACAAGCTCAAGAACCTGAAGCGTGAGGACGACTCCGAGGTCGACGGCAAGAAGGCCGCCGTCCTCACCCAGAAGAAGGGCAAGGAGACCACCACCTTCTACGTCGCCATGGAAGGCAAGCCCTACTTCCTGAAGGTCGTGAACAAGGGCAGCGACGACCCGGGCTCGATCACCTTCGGCGGTTACGGCAAGCCCGTCGACGTCAAGGCCCCGCCGGCCAAGGACGTCGTCGACCCGCAGAAGCTCGCTTCCGGTTCCTGACGTCACCCGTCCCATGAGCGCGCGGTGGCCGCTCACATCCGGGCCCGCCCCGGTTGTCAGTGGCCACCGCTAGCCTCTCTGACGTGTCACCTCGCATCACCGACCCCGAGCAGCTCAAAGAGCTCCTCGGCATCCCGTTCACCCCGGAGCAGACGGCGTGCATCACCGCGCCGCCCGCCCCGCAGGTGATCGTTGCCGGAGCGGGGTCGGGCAAGACGACAGTGATGGCGGCGCGCGTGGTGTGGCTGGTCGGCACCGGTCAGGTCGCTCCGGAGCAGGTCCTCGGCCTGACGTTCACGAACAAGGCGGCGGGGGAGCTCGCCGAGCGCGTGCGCCGGGCCCTCATCAGGGCGGGCGTCACCGACCCCGACGCGGTCGACCCGGACAATCCGCCGGGCGAGCCGGTCATCTCCACGTACCACGCCTTCGCGGGCCGCCTCCTCACCGACCACGGCCTGCGCATCGGCCTGGAGCCGACCTCCCGCCTCCTCGCCGACGCCACCCGCTTCCAGCTCGCCGCGCGCGTGCTCCGCGAGGCCCCCGGGCCCTACCCCGCGCTGACCCGCTCCTTCCCCGACCTCGTCAGCGATCTCCTCGCCCTCGACAGCGAGCTCGCCGAACACCTCGTACAGCCCGAGCGGCTCCGCGCCTACGACACCGGACTGCTGCAGGCATTGGAAGGTGCGAAGCTCACCAACGCCGACCTGCGCAAGGTCCCCGAGACCGCGGCGGCCCGGCTCGAACTGGCCGAGCTCGTCGGGCACTACCGTGCGGCCAAGCGCTCCCGCGACCTCCTCGACTTCGGTGACCAGATCGCCCTCTCCGCGACACTGGCCCGTACCCGCGCGGAAGTCGGCGAGATCCTCCGCGACGAATTCCGCGTCGTCCTCCTCGACGAGTACCAGGACACGTCGGTCGCCCAGCGCATCCTCCTGTCCGGCCTCTTCGGAGGCGGCACGGGCCACCCGGTGACCGCGGTCGGCGACCCCTGTCAGGCCATCTACGGCTGGCGCGGCGCATCCGTGGCCAACCTCGACGACTTCCCCGAGCACTTCGCGTACGCCGACGGCAGCCCCGCCACCCGCCACGCGCTCAGCGAGAACCGCCGCAGCGGCGGCCGCCTCCTCGACCTCGCCAACGGCCTCGCGGAGCCCCTGCGCGCCATGCACGCGGGCGTGGAGGCCCTGCGCCCCGCGCCGGGCGCCGAGCGCGACGGCGTGGTGCGCTGCGCCCTGCTGCGCACGCACGCCGAGGAGATCGACTGGCTCGCCGACTCGATCGCCCACCTCGTCCGCACCGGCAAGTCGCCCGGCGAGATCGCCGTCCTGTGCCGCACGGCGACCGACTTCGCCGAGATCCAGTCCGCGCTGGTCGCCCGTGACATCCCGGTGGAGGTCGTCGGCCTCTCCGGACTGCTGCACCTCCCCGAGGTCGCCGACCTCGTCGCCGTCTGCGAAGTCCTCCAGGACCCGGGGGCGAACGCCTCCCTGGTGCGGCTCCTGACCGGCCCGCGCTGGCGCATCGGCGCCCGCGACCTCGCCCTCCTGGGCCGCAGGGCCCGCCTCCTAGTCCGCCCCGGGCACGCCGCTCCCGACGACCCGGACCGACGCCTCGCCGAAGCCGTCGAAGGAGTCGACCCGGCCGAGGTGATATCGCTCGCGGACGCGCTGGACACGTTCCTGGAGTCACCCCTCGACCCGGCCGACGCCTCCGGAGCGGACGATGGGCTGCCCTTCTCGGCGGACGCCAGGGTGCGCTTCGCCCGGCTCGCCGCCGAACTGCGCGAGCTCCGCCGATCGCTGGCCGACCCGCTGATGGACGTGCTGCACCGCGTGCTCGCCGTGACCGGGCTCGAGGTGGAGCTCTCCGCGTCCCCAGGCGCCCTGGCGGCCCGCCGCCGCGAGACGCTGTCCAACTTCCTGGACGTCGCCGCCTCCTTCGCCGCGAACGACAGCGGTGCGTCACTCCTCGCCTTCCTCGGCTTCCTGCGCACCGCCGCGCAGTACGAGAAGGGCCTCGACAACGCCCTGCCGGGCGGCGAGAACACCGTCAAGGCGCTCACCGCCCACAAGTCCAAGGGCCTGGAGTGGGACGTCGTCGCCGTCCCCGGCCTGGTCAACGGCGTCTTCCCGAGCGCGCAGGGGCGCGAGAAGTGGACGGCCCAGGCCAAGGTCGTCCCGCACGAGCTGCGCGGCGACGCGGCCACACTGCCCGACATCGACGCGTGGGACGCCAAGGGCATGAAGGCCTTCCACGAAGCGATGAAGGACCACCAGCGCACGGAGGAACTCCGCCTCGGATACGTGACCTTTACCCGCCCCCGCTCCCTCCTCCTGGGATCGGGCCACTGGTGGGGCCCCTCCCAGAAGAAGCCGCGCGGCCCCTCGGACTTCCTCCAGGCCCTGCACGACCACTGCGCGGCCGGCCACGGCGAGATCGAGGCATGGGCCGACGCGCCGGCCGAGGACGAGGAGAACCCCGCCCTCCACGAGGCGACCGCCGACCAGGCGTGGCCCCTCCCGCTGGACGATGCCTCCCTGGCCCGCCGCCGCGCCGCCGCGCAGACGGTCCTCGCCCACCTGGACCGCCTGACGGGAGAGAGCACCCCGGAGCCCGCCCGCTCCCACGTAGAGGCCCACCCGTCGGCGCATGACGACGTGCCCCCGGCCGACGACCCGGAATGGCCACCCCCTCCGGAGGATGACGAACCTCCCTACGAAGACCTCGGCGCCCCCGACGCCGACCCGGCGGACTGGGACTCGCTGGCCACCGAGCGCCCGGCGGCCCCGCACCCCGCGGACGCACCGGGCAGGGACGGCCACGCGCGCGTGCCGCACCCCGCCCCCGTACCCGACGCCCGCCCGCACCCCGCCGACCGCGTCCCGGACAGCCGCCCCGCCCCGGAGGAGCCCGGCACCCGGCTCACCCCGGAGGAAGCCCGCACTCTCGCCTCCTGGGACCGGGACCTGGATGCCCTCACCGGCGAGCTCCTGCGCGCCCGCGAGGCCGTCAGGGACGTTCCCGTGCCGCCGTCGCTCACCGCGTCCGAACTGATGCGCCTGGCCGCCGACCCGGACGGCTTCGCGCGGGACCTCGCACGGCCCATGCCGCGCCCGCCGCAGCCCGCGGCCCGCCGAGGCACCCGCTTCCACGCCTGGATCGAGTCCCGCTTCGAAGAGCTCACCCTGCCGATGCACTTCCCGGAAGACCTGCCGGGCAGCGGCCCCGACGAGGCCGAGATCGCCGACGAGCGGGACCTGGACGCACTCAAGGAAGCGTTCGAACGCACCGAGTACGCCCACCGCGCGCCCTACCGCGTCGAGGTCCCCTTCCAGTTCGTGATCGCGGGCCGCGTCATCAGGGGCCGCATCGACGCCGTCTACAAGGAAGGTGACGGCGCCGACGCGACGTACGAGATCGTCGACTGGAAGACCAGCCGCACCCGCACCGCCGACCCCCTCCAGCTCGCCGTCTACCGCCTCGCCTGGGCCGAGCAGCAGGGCGTCCCCCTGGAGTCGGTGAAGGCCGCCTTCCTCTACGTACGCAGTGGGGAGACCGCCTGCCCGAGGGACCTCCCGGACCGTGCCCGGCTGGAACGCCTCCTGCTGGACGAACCGGCCGGTGTCCCCGGTGACGAGCCGCCGGACGAGCCGGCCCCGGATGGCGGATAGGCTCGTGACCATGAGCGAGACACCGGACAGCGCCGTCCGCACGTACATCGAGAACCACCGCGCCGCCTTCCTCGACGACCTCGCCGAGTGGCTGCGCATCCCGTCCGTGTCGGCTCAGCCCGACCACGCCGGGGACGTGCGCCGCAGCGCGGAATGGCTCGCCGCCGCACTCAAGGAGACCGGCTTCCCGACCGCGGAGATCTGGGAGACGCCCGGGGCCCCCGCTGTCTTCGCCGAGTGGCCCTCCGACGACCCGCAGGCCCCCACCGTCCTCGTCTACGGCCACCACGACGTCCAGCCCGCGGCCCGCGAGGACGGCTGGAACACCGACCCCTTCGAGCCCGTCGTCCAGGGCAAGCGCCTCCACGCGCGCGGTGCCGCCGACGACAAGGGTCAGGTCTTCTTCCACACCCTCGGCGTCCGCGCCCACCTCGCGGCCACCGGCCGCACGGCGCCCGCGGTCAACCTCAAGCTGCTCGTCGAGGGCGAGGAGGAGTCCGGCTCACCGCACTTCCGCGCGCTCGTCGAGGCCCACAAGGACCGCATCGCCGCCGACGCGGTGATCGTCTCTGACACCGGCATGTGGTCGGAGGACACCCCGACCGTCTGCACGGGCATGCGCGGCCTCGCCGAGTGCGAGATCGAACTGCACGGCCCCGACCAGGACATCCACTCCGGCTCCTTCGGCGGTGCCGTGCCGAACCCCGCCACCGAGGTCGCCCGCCTCGTCGCCGCCCTCCACGACGAGCACGCGCGCGTGGCGATCCCCGGCTTCTACGAAGGCATCGTCGAGCTCACCGACCGCGAGCGGGAACTCTTCGCCGAGCTGCCCTTCGACGAGGGCCGCTGGCTGAACACGGCCAAGTCGCACGGCACCCGCGGAGAGGCCGGGCACACCACCCTGGAGCGCATCTGGGCCCGCCCCACCGCCGAGGTCAACGGCATCGGAGGCGGCTATCAGGGCGTGGGAAGCAAGACGATCATCCCGTCGTCCGCCCTGGTGAAGCTGTCCTTCCGGCTGGTCGCGGGCCAGGACCCCGACCACGTGGAGAAGGCCGTGCGCGCCTGGGCCGCCGACCGCATCCCCGCCGGCATCCGCCACACGGTCACCTTCAGCGCCGCCACGCGCCCGTGCCTGACCCCGCTCGACCACCCGGCCCTGCAGTCCGTCGTGCGCGCGATGGGCCGGGCCTTCGAGCAGAAGATCCGCTTCACGCGCGAGGGCGGCTCGGGACCGGCCGCGGACCTCCAGGACGTCCTCGGCGCGCCCGTGCTCTTCCTCGGCATCTCCGTGCCCTCCGACGGCTGGCACGCGCCGAACGAGAAGGTCGAGATCGACCTGCTGCTCAAGGGCGTCGAGACCACCGCCTACCTGTGGGGCGACCTCGCGGAGAACTGGCGCGATGCACACTGAGAACCGCCGGACCGCCGGACCCGTCCCACCGAACAACCCATTCCATCGGGGGAGTTGGAAGCACCTGTGACCACCTGGACCGACCGCACCGCAGACCGGCCCCTCTCGCTGACCGCGCAGAGCGGCATCGACCGCGCGGCGCACCACCGCATGGACGAGGCGTGGCTGGCCGCCGCCTGGAGCCACCCCACGACCCGGGTCTTCGTGGTCTCCGGTGGCCAGGTGCTCATCGACGAGACACCGGAGGGCGACACCGAACTGGTGATGACACCGTCCTTTGAAGCCCCCCTCACGGAGGAGCACCGCTACTTCCTGGGCACGGACGACGACGGCGTCAGCTACTTCGCACTCCAGAAGGACACCCTGCCGGGCCGCATGGACCAGTCGGCGCGCCCCGCCGGACTGCGCGAGGCCGGGCTGCTGCTCTCCCCGCGGGACACGGGCCTGATGGTGCACGCCGTCGCCCTGGAGAACTGGCAGCGACTGCACCGCTTCTGCTCGCGCTGCGGCGAGCGCACCGTCATCGCGGCGGCCGGCCACATCCGCCGCTGCCAGGCCTGCGGCGCCGAGCACTACCCGCGCACGGACCCCGCCGTGATCATGGCCGTCAGGGACAGCGAGGACCGCATCCTCCTCGGCCGCCAGATGCACTGGCCCGAAGGACGCTTCTCCACCCTCGCGGGCTTCGTCGAGCCGGGGGAGTCCATCGAGCAGTCGGTGCGGCGCGAGGTCTTCGAGGAGGCGGGAGTCACGGTCGGCGACGTCGAGTACGTCGCGAGCCAGCCCTGGCCCTTCCCCTCCAGCCTCATGCTGGGCTTCATGGCCGACGCCACCTCTTCGGAGATCAACGTCGACGGCGAGGAGATCCACGAGGCCCGCTGGTTCTCCCGGGAAGACCTGCGGGCCGCATTCGAGTCCGGGGAGGTCCTGCCTCCCTACGGCATCTCGATTGCGGCCCGGCTGATCGAGCTCTGGTACGGCAAGCCCCTGCCGAAGCCGGGGAGCGTCGGCTAAGCCGCTAAGCCGCTAAGCCGCTCAGACGGCCAGCTTCTGCTTGACCTGCGCCAGCGAGGGGTTCGTGAGCGTCGAACCGTCCGGGAAGAGAACGGTGGGAACCGTCTGGTTTCCGCCGTTCGCCTTCTCGACGAAGGCCGCGGAGTCCGGGTCGTGCTCGATGTTGATCTCGGTGTACGCGATGCCCTCACGGTCCATCTGGCCCTTGAGGCGGCGGCAGTAGCCGCACCACGTGGTGCTGTACATCGTCACAGTGCCCGGCATGTCTTTTGTGCTCCTTCGTTGCTCGGGGTGCGTCATCGCAATGGATCGAACGTACGCGACCCGGCCACCATTCCCGTATTAGTACGACCGGCTCCGCCTCCCTGTGGACAACCGGCTCACCCGTCCCCCGCGACCTGGCAAGCTGGCTGGGTGACATCAGCAACGCACTCCACCCTCTTCCCGCAGGTACCGGACTCTCCCGACGCGGTGCTCGACGGGCTCGACCCCGAGCAGCGCGAGGTCGCCACCGCCCTGCACGGGCCGGTGTGCGTCCTCGCGGGTGCCGGCACCGGCAAGACACGGGCGATCACGCACCGGATCGCCTATGGGGTGCGCGCCGGAATGCTCCAGCCCGCCAGTGTGCTGGCCGTCACCTTCACCAACCGCGCCGCGGGCGAGATGCGCGGCCGCCTCCGCCAGCTCGGCGCCTCCGGCGTCCAGGCCCGCACGTTCCACTCCGCGGCCCTGCGCCAGCTCCAGTTCTTCTGGCCGAAAGCAGTCGGTGGCCCGCTGCCCCGCATCGTCGACCGCAAGATCAAGCTCGTCGCGGACGCGGCCGCCGCCTGCCGCATCCGGCTGGACCGCAACGAGCTGCGGGACCTCACCAGCGAGATCGAGTGGTCCAAGGTCACCCAGACTGTCCCTTCGGACTACGCGGCAGCCGCAGCGAAGTCCGGCCGGGACGTCCCGCGCGACCCGGCCGAGATCGCCCAGCTCTACGCTGCGTACGAGGACCTCAAGCGCGACCGCGCCGTGATCGACTTCGAGGACGTGCTGCTCCTCGCCGTCGGCATCCTCCAGGACCGGCACGACATCGCCGAACAGGTCCGGTCCCAGTACCAGCACTTCGTGGTGGACGAGTACCAGGACGTGAGCCCGCTCCAGCAGCGCCTCCTGGAGCTGTGGCTCGGCGAGCGGGACAGCCTCTGCGTCGTCGGCGACGCCAGCCAGACGATCTACTCCTTCACCGGCGCGACCCCCGACCACCTGCTGAACTTCCGCACCCGCCACCCGGGGGCGACCGTCGTCAAGCTGGTCCGTGACTACCGCTCCACCCCCCAGGTGGTCCACCTGGCCAACGGGCTGCTCTCCCAGGCCCGCGGCCGCGCCGCCGACCACCGCCTGGAGCTGATCTCCCAGCGCGAGCGCGGCGCCGAGCCGGTCTACACGGAGTACGTGGACGAACCGGCCGAGGCCGAAGGCGCCGCCCGCCGCATCCGCGCGCTCCTCGCCGACGGCGTCCCCGCCAGTGAGATCGCCATCCTCTTCCGTACGAACTCCCAGTCGGAGATCTACGAGCAGGCGCTCGCCGACGCCGGCGTGCCCTATCAGCTCCGCGGGGCCGAGCGGTTCTTCGAGCGCACCGAGGTGCGCGAGGCGGGCGCGGCCCTGCGCGGCGCGGCCCGCTTCGGCGGCAACGACGCCCTCCTCGACGACGTGGTCGACCTCCCCTCCCAGGTGCGGGCTGTGCTCTCCACCAAGGGCTGGACGACCGAGCCGCCCGCGGGCTCGGGCGCGGTCCGTGACCGCTGGGAGTCCCTGGCCGCGCTGGTGCGGCTTGCCGAGGACTTCGCGCGGGCCAGGCCGGAGGCGACCCTCGCCGACCTCGTGACCGAACTCGACGAGCGGGCGAACGCCCAGCACGCACCCACCGTGGAGGGCGTCACCCTCGCCTCGCTGCACGCGGCAAAGGGCCTGGAGTGGGACGCCGTGTTCCTCGTGGGCCTCGCCGAAGGCATGATGCCGATCACGTACGCCAAGACGGACGAGCAGATCGAGGAGGAGCGCCGCCTCCTCTATGTGGGGGTCACCCGCGCCCGCGTGCACCTCTCCCTCTCCTGGGCTCTCTCCCGCTCGCCGGGCGGCCGTCCGAGCCGCCGCCCCAGCCGCTTCCTGGACGGCCTGCGGCCGGGCTCAGGGGCGGGTTCGGCGGCCCGTGCCGCGGGTGGCGGTCCCGGTGGCGTCGAGCGCGGCAGCGGGGGCGGGACGACCGTCACGGCGGCGGGCCGCCGTGAGCGCAAGAGCCGTACCCCGGCCCGGTGCCGGGTCTGCGGACGGACGCTGACCGACGCGGGCGAGATGAAGCTCATGCGGTGCGAGGCCTGCCCGTCCGACATGGACGAAGGGCTCTACGAACGGTTGCGGGAGTGGCGCTCCGGCCAGGCGAGGGAGCTGGGGCAGCCCGCGTACTGCGTCTTCACGGACAAAACCTTGATCGCCATCGCGGAGGCCGTGCCCGACGACGAGGGCGAGCTGGCACGCATCCCCGGGGTCGGCGTCCGTAAGTTTCGTCGCTTCGGCGCCGATGTCCTCGCTATCTGTGCAGGTCAGGAGCGTGTAAGGGGCGCCGATGGAGAATGATTCAAACTCGTCGAAAAAATAGTTTGCGCATGCGCGAGGAAGACCCATAGGTTCTTAACACGGAAACGGCGGCTTCTCCGAAGCCCCGGTTCCGTGCTGTACTTGTCAGTCCGCAGGATCGGTTCGGTCGATCCCCTAGACGCCGAGAGGAGGCGAATTCCAGTGATCAGCATCAACGAGAGCTTCATCAGCACCGCGAAAATGACCGATCGCTCGGTCGTCGCTTCCTGCCTGCTCGGCTTCTCGAACCAGGGCACCGGTCTGTCCGGCGGCATCCCCGCCGTGCGTCCGATGTCTTCCTCCCTGCCTCTCGCCGGTCTTCCCGTCCGCGAGGCCAATGAGGGCAATGAGCGACCGACCAAGGCACCGGAAGCAGCAGTAGCGGAGGCGCAGGCCCAGGCCTATGCCTTTGCGGCAGCCGGTGCCGGATTCCGGAAGCAGACGACGCAGCACCACACGATGTGGGCCTTCCGTGGGCTCGAACCCTGGAGTGATCCAGTCTGATCCTCGATCAGACAGGCGCCTTCAGGGCCGCGGAACCCCACCCGGGATCCGCGGCCCTTCTGTTTTCCCCAAAACAGGGAGACAGAGCGAAGGGGCCGACAGCAAGACCCGGTACCAGCCGCCAACCGGCCGACCCAGGCCGGCACGACCAGACGAGGAAAACACCACCGTGCAACTCGAAGCGCACGCCCCGTCCGTACCGCCTTCACAGACGCTCCCCCCGCCCGCACCCACGGAGGACCCGACCTTGACTCCCCTCACCGCGCTCACCGCGCTCGACGACGCCATCGAGAACCTCGGCGTACCCGTCCCCTGCCGTGCCTACGACCCGGAGGTCTTCTTCGCGGAGTCCCCGGCCGACGTCGAGTACGCCAAGTCCCTCTGCCGTACCTGCCCGCTGATGGAGGCCTGCCTCGCCGGCGCCAAGGAGCGGCGTGAGCCGTGGGGCGTCTGGGGCGGCGAGCTGTTCGTCCAGGGTGTCGTGGTTGCCCGGAAGCGGCCCCGTGGCCGCCCGCGCAAGAACCCGGTCGCCGCATGAGCACCGCCGGAACCATCGACCGTCCCCTGACGCACGACCCCAAGAAGCAGGCCCCGATGAAGGCAGCCACCAGCGAGCCCGCAGGCTCCGCGACCCGAGACTTCACCACCACCGGCACGCACACCGCGCGCCAGAACAGGACCCGTGAGATGCAACTCATCCCAGAAGCCATGGCTCGTGCGCATATGCACGAACGCATGCGTGAGGCCGAGGCTCAACGCCCGGCCGAGCGCCTGATGGCGGCCCGCCGCATGCAGCGCCGCGCGGAGCGCGCCTCGCTGCGTGCCCGGCGCGCGCTCGCCATCGCGGTCATGCAGTAAGAGCCGCTGAGGCGGCTCGGCACGATGACAGACAGATGCGGGGGGCGGTCCGAACGGACCGCCCCCCGTGGTGCGTTGTGCTCACCGATCGACCCGGTACGGCGATATGGTCGCCCGGTGGACCAGCAGAACCCCCGGCCCGCGGAGTCGGAGAACCTCGTGTGCTCCCGCTGCGGCACGGTCGCCGAAGGCACGCCACCGACCTGGACCTGCTCCGTGGAGAACGGCACCCGCCACTACTTCTGCGACGCCTGCGCGCGGGAGAACATCAGAGCCATCGAAGGACGCCTCGACTCCGACTGGTGGTGAGGCCGCCGGCGAACCGTCGGTGAACCCCGCAGCGGCTCAGACCTCCGCCGCCGCGCTGTCCTTCTCGGTCTCTTCGTGCCCCGCAGCTGCCTCGTACTCGTCGTATTCCTCGTATTCCTCGTATTCCTCGTACTCCACGAAGCCGGGGAGCCACTCCTCCAGCTCGTCCCGCATCCGTACCGTCGCGCCCAGTTGGCACAGCACCCCGATCGTGCTCGTCGTCACGCGGTGTATCAGCAGGTACGCCGGGGGCAGGTTCAGATACCGGCCCAACTGGTAGGCAGGGGAGCGGACATCGGCCAGCCGGGCCGCCTGCTTGCGCATCCAGGCGCGGGTGAAGGTGTACTCGTCCACCGCCGTGGGCTCGATGATCGGCAGCAGATAGTCGAGGACCGCCTGCGGTTCCAGCTCGACGGACTCCTTGACGAAGCCCTCCTCGCACAACATGTCGTACACGGCGTCGGCCTCGCCCTCCAGCGTCATCCGCAGCGACCGCCCGATGGTCGGGGGCAGCCCGTCGGGCAGCCGGTCGACGGTGCCGAAGTCGAGGACACCGAGGCGGTAGCCACCCTTCTCGTCGGGCAGCAGACGGAAGTTGCCGGGGTGCGGGTCGGCGTGCAGCAGTCCCGTGCGCGACGGGCCGGAGAAGAGGAAGCGGGCCAGAAGCTGGCCGGCCCGGTCGCGCTGCTCCTGCGTGCCGTCCGCGATCACCTGTGAGAGAGGTGTCCCGTCCATCCACTCGGTCACCAGGACCTGCTCGCTCTGGTGCACCACCCGGGGCACCACCACGTCGGGGTCGTCCGCGAACTCCTCGGCGTGTGTCTGCTGGGCCTGTGCCTCCAAGCCGTAGTCGAGCTCCTCCGAGACGCGGTCGCGCAGCTCGGCGATGAGCGGCTTGATGTCCATCCCCGGAATCAGCGGCCCCAGAAGGCGGGCGAAGCGGCTGAGCTGGGTGAGGTCGGACAGCAGCGCCTCGCCCGCTCCGGGGTACTGGACCTTGACCGCCACCTCACGGCCGTCCGTCCAGACGGCCCGGTGGACCTGCCCTATCGACGCGGCGGCCGCCGGCTTGTCCTCGAACTCCAGGAAGAGGTCGCGCCAGTCCTCGCCGAGCCGCTCGTCGAGAACGGAGTGCACGGTGCGGGTCGGCATCGGGGGCGCCGCTTCCTGCAGCTTCGTCAACGCCGTGCGATACGGTCCCGCGATCTCCTCCGGCAGCGCGGACTCGAAGACGGACAGCGCCTGTCCGAACTTCATGGCGCCGCCCTTCAGCTCGCCGAGGACCTTGAAGAGCTGCTCCGCCGTGCGCTGCTGCAGCTCGCGCCCCACGATCTCCGCCGACTTGCCGCCGATCCGCTTGCCGAGCCCCCAGGTCGCGCGCCCAGCGAAGCCGAGTGGCAGCGCGGCCAGTTTGGCGGTTCGGGTGACCGCCTTCCGGGGAAGATCAGACATGCGCCCCTCCAAGTCCCAGACAGCCGCGCCTTGTCAGGCGGTTACCCGGCCATTGTTGCGTGCGGCTCCGTGCCGGCGGAGGGCCGATCCCCCTTAACGGACACGCCCGCCCCACAAGAGCATGATGGATGCGGAGAAATCGGGCTCGAGTGCCACTCGAATCCGGGGACAGAGGCCATCCACCGCACCCCCGCACCGGCCGATGACCCCCGGTCCAGGAAAGTGAGAGCGTGCCCCGCCGCCAGCCCGGCGACCGACGTCGACAGGGCCAGGTCGCACGCGGGCACCTGGCGCGCATGCCCGGCGGAGCGCCACTGGGCCAGCATCCGGGGCCAGGTGGGGTCGCGGTCCGCGCGCTGCCGGAACAAGCACTCGGCACACGCGGTCGTCCCCGGCAGGACCAAGGGGCCCACCACGCCCGTCCCCTCGATCACTCCGGCGTAGAGATGCGGGGTGCCGGACGCGAGCAGTTGCTCGGCCGCGGCGGGTGCCGGAGCGTACGCGTCCAGACCGTCCCTCGGCGCGATGATCACGAGGGACAGGCCTGCTTCGCCCTCGGGCTCGGTGGACCGGTGGGGCTGCCGTGGTGGCCGGGGCGGCCGGCCGGGTGCCGATAGACGCACGATCCGGCGCGCGGTCGTGTCCCTGCGCTCCCCGACGGACTCGACGGGCAGGCCGCCCGGTGCGACGTCCCACGGCTGCACATGGCCGCCGTCCAGCACATCGACCCGGCCGACGCCCGCGCCCGCCAGTACGGAGGCCACGACGGCGCCGACCCGCCCGGCGCCCTGGACCCGCACCCGCATGGCCCGGCGCGCCGCGATCTTTGCCATCGCATCGCCCGGCTCGGGCGACAGGAGCGACATCGAGGCCAGGTCGGCCCGCAGCCGGTCCATGACGTCGCCCCGCTCGCGCAGCGAATCGGCCGCAGGGCCGCCTCCCGTCGAGTCGTCGAGCAGGCCGGCCCGCGAGAGCTCGCCCAGGAGTCTGTCCACGTGCCCGTCGGGCAGGCCCATCCGCCGAGCCTCCTCGCGCAGGAGCGGCACTCCGCGGGTGCCGTCCAGCAGAGTCAGGAAGCTGCTCGTCGCCGTGTCCATCGGGCCGAGCACCAGGGCGTGCGCGGGCGCCACCCCGAATTGCACCGTGCTCAGATCCCGCCAGCCGCGGCGCAGGGCGGGCTTCAAGATCGGATGCTTAGTCGTCACGGTCGTCCCGGTCGCCGTAGTCGTCATGGTGGTCGCGGTCGTCATGGTCGTCCCCCGTCGGCCGGTCGTCGCGGTCCCGTACGCCGCGCCGATCGAATGCCAGAATGCCCGCCTCACCGGACGCCTGCGTCGCGTTGTCCACAGGCGGTGGGTATTCGTCGTACTAATCAAACGGACGGGGAGCGGAACAGCGCCGAACCGTCCCGGAGGCGGGACTTCCCCCATGCCCAGCGGGTAACGTCGGGGCGTGCCCGCCGACCCGTCCCCTCGCGTCGCTGGGGAGACCTCAGCGCGTCGCGCCGGAGCTCCGCAGCGCAGCACGACCAGCCCGGCACCGTCCGGTGCGGGGGCCAGCGCGGTCGAGGTCAGACGGAGTGCCCGTCGCCGCAGAACGGTCTCCGCGTACCGGGAGGGCGACCGCACCGTCGTCCTCATCCCCGCCCGTATGTCCGAGGCGGAGGAACAGCGCTGGGTGAACGTGATGCTGGACAAGCTCGCGGCCCAGGAGAGCAAGCGGCTCCTCGGCGACGCGGAGCTCGCCGAGCGCGCCGGGCAGCTGTCCGACCAGTACTTCGACGGCCGGGCCAGACCGGCCTCCGTTCGCTGGGTCACGAACCAGAACACGCGCTGGGGTTCCTGCACTCCGGCCGAGGGCAGCATCCGCCTTTCGCACCGACTGCAGGGCATGCCCGAGTACGTCGTGGACTACGTGCTCGTCCATGAGCTCGCCCACCTTCTCGTCCCCGGCCACGGCCCGCGTTTCTGGCGGCTCCTGGAGGCCTATCCCCGGACCGAGCGGGCCCGCGGGTACCTCGAGGGGGTGGTCGCGGCCGGTCGGCTGCCCCATCTCCCCGCCGCCCGCGAGGAGTGAACGTCCGCCGGATCTCGCGGTTGTGTAGCGGGTCTGTACCGGCTTGGCCCGCCGTCGGACTTTGCCGTTAGCCTGACGCGACGTATTCACATTCGGGATGGGGGACGGTCGTTACGTATGGCCAGGGAATTCCAACGCGGCCACAAGGCCAAGGTCAGTGACCTCACTGCGGGGACCGATCTGTACGTCGGTGTACAGATCTCCGCACCGGGACTGACGTTCGACATCAGTTGCTTCGGCCTGGACGCGAGCGAGCGGCTCTCGGACGACCGTTACTTCATCTTCTTCAACCAGCCGAAGTCCCCCGAGGAGTCGATCCAGCTCCTGGGCGCGCAGGCGGGCGACACCGAGTCCTTCCGCGTCACGCTCGACCGCATCCCGCAGCAGATCCAGCGCCTGTCGTTCACGGCCACGATCGACGGCGCGGGCCAGATGTCGCAGGTCGCCTCCGGGTACGTCCGTATCGTCGCGGGCGGCGAGGAAGTGGCGCGCTACGCCTTCAGCGGCGCGGAGTTCTCCACGGAGCGCGCCGTCATGCTGGGCGACTTCTACATGAAGGACGTCTGGCGCTTCGCCGCGATCGGCCAGGGCTTCGACGGCGGACTCGACGCGCTCCTGAAGAACTTCGGCGGCGAGGTCGCCGAGGAGGAGCCCGCCGCCCCGCAGCCGCAGTCCGCCGCGCCCTCCTTCGCGCCGCCCGCGTTCGGCGCCCCCGCGGCCGCCACGCCGCCCCCGGCACCCGCTCCCGCCCCGGCACCCGCCCCCGCGCAGAGCTTCGCGCCGCCACCGGGCGCCACCCCGCCCCCGACCCCGGCGCCCGCTCCCGTGGCCCCGTCGGTGCACGCCGCGCAGACCGTCGTGGCCCCGATGAACCAGCCGCCGGGAGGAGCCGTGCCGCCTCCGCCGGCCCCCTCGCCGTACGGGCAGGTCCCCGGCCAGCAGCAGGCTCCGGGCCCGAGCGCGCCCCCGCCGCCCGGCTACGGCCAGCAGCCGCAGCCCCCGATGCCCCCCGGCTACGGGCAGCAGCCCCCCGCCCCCATGCCCCCGCCCGGCTACGGGCAGCAGCCCCCCGGCGGCCAGTTCCCCGGCCAGCCCGTCGCCCCGCAGGGCGCGGCACCCCAGGGAGCCGGTGTGGCCGCCGCCCTCCAGAAGTACCGCGAAGCCCCCACCGGACAGCGCTGGACGCAGCAGAACGAGAAGCTGATCCGCGTCGACCTGGGCGTCGCCGACCAGGCGATCCTCGCCCGCCAGGGCAGCATGGTGCTCTACCAGGGCAAGGTCGAGTTCAGCTACAAGGGCGCGGGCTTCGCGGGCCGCATCGTGGGCAACTCCACCGGCCAGGAGATGCAGCTGATGCGCTGCTCCGGCCGAGGGCAGGTCTTCCTCGCAGAGGAAGGCACCCACCTGCACCCCATCGAGCTCCAGGGCGACGCGATCTGCATTTCGGCGGAGAACGTCCTCGCCTTCGACGAGACGCTCCAGCACGAGGTGCGCAGGATCGAGGGCCACGGCATCCCCGGTGGCGCGCTGTTCGTCATGCAGTTCCAGGGCACCGGCACGGTCATCGTGAAGACCCACGGCGTGCCCGTCGTGCTGCCCGTCACGCCGACGACCTTCGCCGACTGCCACGCCGTCGTCGCCTGGTCGGCCGCCGCCCAGGCGATCGTTTCCAGCCAGGTCCGGCTGCGCAGCAACGCGTACGCGGGATCCACGGGGGAGAGCGTGAACCTCCAGTTCCGTGGCGCGCCCGGCAATTTCATCGTCGTCCAGCCGTACGAGGTCTGAGGGAGCCCGTCATGAATCAGCAGCTCGCGGGCTTTGCTCCCGCACCTGTCGCCGCCCGCATGGAGAACCACGGCCACCACATGGTCAAGGTGGCCATGCAGACCGGCAACGACCTCCTCGCGCGCGTGGGCTCGATGGTCGCCTACGAAGGGTTCGTGCAGTACGAGCCGAATCCGCCCGCCGTCCGCCAGGTCGCGCGCGAGTGGATGACCGGCGAGGGCGCCCCCTTGATGAAGTGCTCCGGAGACGGCCTTCTCTACCTCGCCGACTACGGAGCAGACGTCGTCGTCATCAACCTTGCGGGTGACTCCCTCTCCGTGAACGGCACCAACCTCCTCGCCTTCGACGCGTCCCTCCAGTGGGGCGTCGAGCGGGTCAAGGGCATGGCCAAGTTCGCCGGACAGGGCCTGTGGAACATCAAGATCTCCGGTCAGGGCTGGGTCGCGCTGACGTCCCGGGGCACCCCGATCGTCGTCGACTGCGGCCGCGGCGAGGACGAGACGTACGTCGACCCGGACGCCCTCATCGCCTGGTCCCCGAACCTCAAGGTGAAGGGCAAGCGCAGCTTCAAGGCCGGCTCCCTCATCGGGCGCGGCAGCGGCGAGGCCTACCAGATGGGCTTCTCCGGAGAGGGCATCGTCGTCGTACAGCCCAGCGAGGACAGCACCGACCGTCTCCGAGCACGGGGCTGAGGGGGAGCAACACACCATGCAGAGCCCACTTTTCGCACACGCCGAACAGCAGACCCAGGAGCGTTACTCCGTCCAGAATCCGCAGCTGCTGCGGGTCGCCCTGGAGGGCCACGACGACGTCCTGGCCCGCAAGGGCGCGATGGTCGCCTATCAGGGGCTGATCGAGTTCGACGCCGAGTACCAGAGCCAGGGCAACCAGCGTGCCCGCGCGCACACCGGCGAGGGCCTGGACCTGATGCGCTGCCACGGCCAAGGCACGGTCTACCTCGCCAACCTCGCCCAGTACATCCACGTCGTGGACGTGGACCAGGACGGCCTGACCGTGGACAGCAGCTACGTTCTCGCCATGGACTCGTCGCTGACCCACCAGGTCATCGCCGTCGACAGCCAGTACGGCATCTCCGGCTCGGGCAAGTACCAGCTCAACATCAACGGACGCGGCAAGGTCGCCCTGATGACGTCGGGCCAGCCGCTGATGATGCAGGTCACGCCGGACCGGTACGTCAACGCCGACGCCGACGCGATCGTCGCGTGGTCCAACGGCCTGCGCGTCCAGATGCAGGCCCAGACCCACTCCTCGGGCGTCTGGCGGCGCCGCGGCAACACGGGTGAGGGCTGGGAGCTGAGCTTCATGGGCCAGGGGTACGCCCTCGTCCAGCCCAGCGAGATGCTGCCGCCCCAGAACGCGGTCATCGGGCGGGGCGCCGGGGCACAGTTCGGCGTGGGCCAGCAGGGCGCCCGCGGGCAGAATCAGGGCAACGTCTGGAGTTAGTCCGGACGCGCCATCTCTCATGCGTAAGGGACGTCCGACATGGCGGACGCCCCTTACGCATGCGGTCAGAGCCTGGCGCGCGTCGCCTCTACGAGACGTACGACCGACTCGTCCGCCACCCCCGCCACCTCGTCGTACGCGAACCAGCGCAGGTCGAGGGACTCGTCGCTGATCGCCTCGACGGCGTCGGACGGGGCGAGTGCCGCGTACTGCACGTCGAGGTGCTGCGTGCACGGGCCCGGGATCGGGTGCCGGTCGAGGCGGACCGGGCCGCCCGGGAGAAGCGTCAGGCCTGTCACACCCGATTCCTCCGTGGCCTCGCGCAGCGCCGCCGCGGCCAGGGTCGGGTCACCCGGCTCGCAGTGGCCGCCCATCTGGAGCCACATCTGCAGCTTCCTGTGCAGCGTCAGCAGCACGCGCCCGCGCGAGGGGTCGACGACCAGCGCGCTGGCGGTCACGTGCCCGTCCGTGCAGGCCTTCCACATGCCGTTCTCGGGGTGGGCGGCCAGGTGGTCCAGGTAGTACTGGCGCAGCTCTTCCTGGTCCTCGTAACCCTTCAGTACGAGGACCGCGTCGTCATGAAGACTCACTTGCCGTCTTCGTCCTTGCCGTCGTCGTCGCCGTCGTTGCCCTCGGTGTCCTTCTTGAGGTCCGGCTTGGTGGAGCCGCCCGCCGCCTCGCCGAGCATCTTGTCCAGCTCGGAGAAGTCCATCTGCTCGCGGTGGACGAAGCCGTCCGGGTCGTCCAGGTCGGATGCCGTCGGCAGCATGTCGGGGTGCTCCCAGAGGCCGTCGCGGCCGTCGACCCCGCGCGCGTCCGTGAGCGAGGCCCACAGGCGCGAGGCGTCCCGCAGGCGGCGCGGGCGCAGCTCCAGGCCGATCAGCGTGGCGAACGTCTGCTCCGCGGGGCCGCCCGTCGCACGGCGGCGGCGCAGCGTCTCCCGGAGGGCGTCGGCGGACGACAGGCGGGGCTTGGCGGCGGCGTGCACCACGGCGTCCACCCAGCCCTCGACGAGCGCGAGAGCCGTCTCCAGGCGGGCCAGAGCGGCCTTCTGGGCGGGAGTGTCCTCCGGCTGGAACATGCCCTGCTGGAGCGCCTCCTGCAGCTGCTCCGGATTCTGCGGGTCGAGCTGGCCGACGACGTCCTCCAGCTTGGCCGTGTCGACCTTGATCCCGCGGGCGTATCCCTCGACGGCGCCGAACAGGTGCGAGCGCAGCCACGGGACGTGGGCGAAGAGCCGCTGGTGGGCGGCCTCGCGCAACGCCAGGTAGAGCCGCACCTCGTTCTTGTCGATGCCCAGGTCCTTGCCGAAGGCCTCGATGTTCACCGGGAGCAGCGCGGCCTTGCCGGACGGGCCGAGCGGCAGGCCGATGTCGGTGGAGCCGACGACCTCTCCGGCGAGCACGCCCACGGCCTGGCCGATCTGCTGGCCGAACATGGCGCCGCCCATGGAGCGCATCATGCCGATCAGCGGGCCCGCCATGGCCTGCATCTCCTCGGGCAGCACATCGCCCATGGCCAGGCCGACACGCTCGGCCACCGGGTCGACGAGTTCCTTCCAGACCGGCAGGGTCGCCTCGACCCACTCGGCGCGGCTCCACGCCACGGCCGTGCCGGACCCGGACGGCAGCGACGTCGCGTCGTCCAGCCACAGGTCGGCCAGGCGAACGGCCTCCTCGACGGCGGAGCGCTCGCCGGGGCCGACGCTGGCGTCCTTGGTGCCGTCCGCCGTGCCCTGGGACACGGTCTGGCGGGCGATGTCCTTGGCCATGTCCCAGTTCACCGGGCCGCCCTCGTACGAGAGCATCTGGCCGAGCTGCTGGAACGCGGCACCCAGGTCGTTCGGGTTCATCGAACCGAACATCGCGGCGAACGGATTGTCGCCGCCGCCGGGACCGCCTGCTCCGGGGAAGCCCCCGAAACCGAACGGGTTCGCGGGGCCACCGGCGCCCTGTCCCCCGCGCTGTCCCTCTCCAGGGGATTCCTTCTTCTTGCCCTCGTCGCCGTCTTCCGGCTCCTCCGGCGGAAGGCCGAATCCGAATGGGGTGTCACTCACGGGATTCCTCGGCTCGTCAGGCCGCCGGTATCGTTCCGGCGGCGGCTGCCCTACAACACCACCCAGCGTAGACACCGTGACGGGTTCGAGCCTCGGTGCTTCGCCGACTCATGGCCTGCGGCAGGATGGATGCCACCTGGTACGTACGCGTCATACACGTACGTACTGAAGACAACCGCTGGAGACGCCCGGTGAGTTCCCCAGATCCACAGGTTCGCGCAGCGCGAAACCCCTCAACCCCCGCGCCCGTCCGAGGGCCCGTAGTCGCCGTCACCGGCGCCGCCTCCGGTGTGGGCGCGCTGCTGACCGAGCGCCTCGCGGCGTCGGAGGCGATCAAGCAGGTCATCGCCATCGACGAGCGCCGGGGCGACTGCACCCAGGCGCAGTGGCACATCCTGGACGTACGGGATCCGGCCATCGCGGAGAAGCTGCGCGGGGCGGACGTCGTGGTGCACCTGGCGCTCGATCTCGACCTGGAGACCGACGGCGCGGCCCGCACCGCGTACAACGTACGCGGCACCCAGACCGTGCTGACGGCGGCCGCGGCCGCGGGCGTGCACCGGGTCGTGCTCTGCACGTCGGCGATGGTCTACGGAGCGCTGCCCGACAACGAACTGCCCCTCTCCGAAGACGCCGAACTGCGCGCCACCGCCGAGGCCACCGGTGTCGGGGACCTCCTGGAGGTGGAGCGTCTCGCCCGCAGGGCGCCCCGCGCGCACCCCGGCCTCAACGTCACCGTCGTACGGCCCGCGATCCTGGTCGGCGGCACGGACACGGCCCTCACGCGCTACTTCGAGTCGCCCCGGCTCCTCGTGGTGGCGGGTTCGCGTCCCGCCTGGCAGTTCTGCCACGTCGAGGACCTGTGCAGCGCTCTGGAGCACGCCGTCCTGGAGAAGGTCGACGGCGAGCTGGCCGTCGGCTGTGACGGCTGGCTGGAGCAGGAGGAGGTCGAGGAGCTCAGCGGAATCCGGCGCATGGAACTGCCCTCGACGGTCGCGCTCGGCGCCGCCGCCCGGCTGCACCGCATCGGCCTCACGCCGTCCCCCGCCGGTGACCTCGCGTACACGATGTACCCCTGGGTGGTCAGCGTCAGCAGGCTGCACGACGCCGGGTGGCGGCCGCAGTGGACCAACGAGGAAGTCCTCTCGGAACTGCTCGAGGAGGTCTCCGGGCGGCGCACCGTGGCCGGCCGGCGGCTCGGACGCAAGGACGCGACGGCCGCGGGCGCCGCGGGCGCGACGGTCGCGCTGCTGGGCGCGGCGGCGGTGGTGCGCAGGGCGCGGAAGGCGCGGCGGAGGATCTGAGACGCGCCGTCGTCGTCCCGTGGGCAGCCCTGTAGGGAGCTCCAAGGCGACACGCGCGCGTGCCGGGCGAAAGGTCTATTCCGCGATGCCCGTGCCGTGCGGCACCATGGCCGCATGGCACGCACCACGATGGACCACCCCGGCGAGCAGGCCGCGCAGGACCCGATCCGCCTCCTCGCGATCCGTGACACCCCGCTCTCCCTGGACGAGGTCTTCCAGGCCGTCGGCGACGACGCGGCGGGCGGCACGGCGCTCTTCGTGGGGACCGTGCGCAACCACGACGGCGGAGCGGACGTCGACGAGCTGGGGTACTCGACCCACCCCACCGCCGAGGCCGAGATGCGCCGGGTGGCGGAGAAGGTCGTCGCCCGGTTCCCGGTGCGTGCCCTTGCCGCTGTGCACCGCGTCGGGGACCTCGCCGTCGGGGATCTCGCGGTGGTCGTGGCCGTCTCCTGTCCGCACCGCGCCGAAGCGTTCGACGCCTGCCGCATGCTGATCGACGACCTCAAGCACGAGGTGCCGATCTGGAAGCACCAGCGCTTCTCCGACGGCAAGGACGAATGGGTGGGCGCGTAGCGCCTCACCGTGTGACAGGCGCTCCGGTTGCGTAACCGGACCCCTGCCGTGAGCGTTGGCCATGTGGATGGTTAATCTGCTGATCAGTCAGTTGCGGTGGCTCATGGGGTCGGGAGGTCGACATGGCATCACTTGCCTGGTTGCTGATTCCGCTCCTGGCAGCCGTCGGTGCGGGTCTGTGGGGCAGCTGGGCCGCCCGCAACCGCAAGTCCGGCCGTACGGGTGACAACCATGAGCTGAACGGCTACGCGGCCTTCCGCGAGGCGATGGAGAAGTCCCGCACCGGGACGTGAAGCCCCCGGACGGACCGGCCCCGGGGGTGCCCTCACAGGCAGGTCCCGTACTGTCGTTCCATGCCACGCCGCACCGCGACGATGCTCGCCTCCACCTTGATGCTGATCGCGCTGCTCTGCGCCGGGGTACTCATCAAAGTGCCGTACTCGGAGATGTCTCCCGGGCCCACGGTGAACACCCTCGGCGACCACGACGGCGAACCGGTGCTGCAGATCTCCGGACGCAAGACGTATCCCACGACCGGCAACCTCAACATGACGACGGTCAGGGTCACCAGCGCCAACTACAACCTGAACCTGGCGGAGGCCGTCTACGGCTGGCTGGCGCACGACAACATCGTGGTGCCGCACGACACGCTCTACCCGGACGGCAAGACCGAGCAGCAGTCCTCCCAGGAGAACGCCGAGGAATTCAGCCAGTCGCAGGAGAGCGCCAAGGTCGCCGCGCTCAGGCAGCTGGACATCCCGGTGAAGTCCCAGGTCATCGTCTCCACCGTCATCAAGGGCGACCCGGCGGAGGGCAAGCTGCACGCGGGCGACGTCATCCGCAAGGTGGACGGCAAGCCCGTCAAGGAGATGACGGACGTCGCGAAGCTCGTCACCGATCACAAGCCCGGCGACACCGTCACGTTCACGATCGTCCCGGTCAAGGTCGCGGCAGCCGCCGAGAAGGCGGGCAAGGAACCGACCAGGACCGAGGACATCAAGATCACGACGAAGGGCGCGGAGGACGACGCCGACCGTGCGGTCGTCGGCATCAAGGCGGGCACCGACCACACCTTCCCGTTCACGATCGACATCAAGCTGGCCGACGTGGGCGGCCCCAGCGCCGGCCTGATGTTCGCCCTCGGCATCGTCGACAAGCTGACCCCCGAGGACCTCACCGGCGGCAAGTTCGTGGCCGGTACGGGCACCATCGAGGACAACGGCAAGGTCGGACCGATCGGCGGCATCGAGATGAAGACCGTCGGCGCGCGCGACAAGGGCGCCGAGTACTTCCTCACGCCGAAGGGTAACTGCGCGGCCGCTGCCGAGGACGTCCCCGACGGGCTCACGCTCGTCAAGGTGGACACCATCGCCGACGCCGCGAAGTCCCTGGAGAAGATCCGCAAGGGCAACACCGACGACCTGCCGAAATGCAGCGCGAGCTAGTCGGCCCGGAAGCGCCCTGAGACAGCTGTACGCGGGTGGGGGCACCCACCCGCGTACAGAACGGAGTACGACGAACCGTTACGCGAACGTCGCCGCGAGCGCCTCGGCCAGGCCCGGCACCAGGTCCGAGCCGGTGAGGACCTCGGTCGGCGAGTCCTTCTCGCGCAGCCGCAGCGCGGACTCACGCGCACCGTCACGGAGCACCGCGACCGTCATACGGACCTCCTGACGGTCCGGGTGCTCGGCCACCCACTTCGCGAGCTGCGCCTCACCGAGACCGTCCGGGACGGTCGCCTCGGCGGACGGCGGCAGCATCAGACGCTCCACCGTGAGGGCGCAGCCCGCCACCGCGTCCGGCCACGCGATGGTGCCGAGGAACTCGTCCAGCGGTTTGTCCGCGGGGATCTCCTCCTGCTCGATGGGGGTCAGGCCGGCGTGCTCCACGCCGTCGTCGAGGCCGAGCTGGGAGGCGAGGCCGGGTTCTTGGGTACGCAGTCGCGCCGTGTCGACCAGCGCGAAGAGGCGGGCGGGCCGGTCCCAGCCGAGGCCGGATACGTACTCGTCGATCTCGAGTACCGCCCGGGTGAGGGGGCTCGCTGCCATGGGAGTGTTGGACATGGTCACAATCCTGCCTCGTTAGTCCCGAGAAACGGGAACCGAGTAAAGCGTAGGTAAGTTGCATAGGTGTGGCTCCACGATCTCCGGGGCCTGACGGACCAACAGCGAATCAACACCGAATCAACAGCGAACTTCGAGGTGCGCACCTTGGCTTTCCAGATGCCGGACCGCGGCGGAGGCCCGACCGGGCCACGGATCAGAGTGGGCCGACCCTCCCGGCGCGTCCGGACCCTGCTCATGACACTGGGGGTCCTTGCCGTACTGGCCATGGCCTTCGTCATGTTCTCGGGGTTCTGGACGGACTGGCTGTGGTACCGCTCGGTCAAGTACTCATCGGTCTTCACGACGACCCTGTCGACAAAGATCGGCCTGTTCTTCGTCTTCGGCCTCCTCATGGCGGTCGCAGTCGGGGTGAACATCTGGCTGGCGCACCGGCTGCGCCCGCCGCTGAGTGCCATGTCGATGGAGCAGCAGAGCCTCGACCGGTACCGCATGGGCATCGCCCCCTACAAGAAGTGGCTGCTCATCGGGGTCACCGCCCTGGTCGGGCTGATCGCGGGGGCGTCCGCCGCGGGACAGTGGCGCACCTGGCTCCTGTGGGTCAACGGCGTGCCCTTCGGTCAGAAGGACCCCCAGTTCCACATGGACGTGGCGTTCTTCGCGTTCGACCTGCCCTGGTACCGCTTCCTGCTGGGCTTCGGCTTCGCGGCCACCGTGCTCTCCCTGGTCGCCGCCGCCCTGACGCACTACCTGTACGGCGGGCTGCGGATCACCAGCCCCGGGGCGCGCGCCACCGCCGCGGCCACCGGGCATCTCTCGGTGCTGCTCGGCGTCTTCGTCTCGCTCAAGGCGATCGCGTACTGGCTCGACCGGTACGGCCTCGCGGTGAAGTCCAGTGACTTCAAGGCCACGGGCAACTGGACGGGACTGCGGTACGTCGACGCGAACGCGTACCTGCCGGCGAAGACGATCCTGTTCTGCATCGCCGTCATCTGCGCCATCCTCTTCTTCGCCACGCTGTGGCGGCGCACCTGGCAGCTGCCGGTCATCGGCTTCGGCCTGATGGTGCTCTCGGCGATCCTCATCGGCGGGCTCTACCCCGCGATCGTCCAGAAGTTCCAGGTCCAGCCGAACGAGCAGGCCAAGGAAGCGCCGTACATCGAGAAGAACATCGAGGCCACCCGCCACGCCTACGGCATCAACGGTGTGAAGCCGCAGGACTACAAGGGCGCGGGCAAGGTCGACGAGGACTCGAAGAAGAAGCGCGAGGACGCGGACACGGCGGCCAACTACCGGCTGAACGACCCGAACATCGTCTCGCCGACCTTCCAGCAGCTGGAGCAGGAGCGCAGCTACTACCAGTTCCCGAAGACGCTGGACGTCGACCGCTACAACGGCCAGGACACCATCATCGGCCTGCGCGAGCTGAACGTGAACAAGCTCGACAAGCGGAACTGGATCAACGACCACTTCGCCTACACCCACGGCTATGGAGCGGTCGCCGCCAAGGGCACGGAGACCAAGCCGGGCTCCAAGGGTGCCCCCGCGTTCACCGAGTCCGGCCTGCCCACCAACGGCACCATCGGTGAGTACGAGCAGCGGATCTACTACGGCGAGAAGACGAGCCAGTACTCGATCGTGGGCGGGCCCCAGAAGGAGCTCGACTACGAAGAGGACGGCGGCGGTCAGAAGACCTACAGCTACAAGGGCGACAGCGGCGTCAACCTCTCCAACCCGATCAACCGCGCGGCGTACGCGGTGTCCTTCGGAGAGCCGCAGATCCTGTACTCCGGAGCCATCGGCGAGGGATCACGGATTCTCTACAACCGCACTCCGAAGGAGCGCGTCGAGGCGGTGGCCCCGTGGCTGACCATCGACGGCGACGTCTATCCGACGGTCGTCGACGGCCGCATCCAGTGGGTCGTCGACGCCTACACGACCAGCAACGGCTATCCGTACGCCTCGCGGACGACGCTCGGTGACACCACCGCCGACTCCCTGTCGCAGGCCGACAGCCAGCGCACGGTGATCGCCCAGCAGAACCAGGTCAACTACATCCGGAACTCGGTGAAGGCGACCGTCGACGCGTACACCGGTGACGTCAAGCTCTACACCTGGGACGACAAGGACCCGGTCCTGAAGACCTGGAAGAAGGCTTTCCCGGGCACCGTCAAGGACAAGAGCGACATCCCGCCGAAGCTGATGGACCACCTGCGCTACCCGCAGGACATGTTCAAGGTCCAGCGCGAACTGCTGACGAAGTACCACGTCACGGACCCCGGCCAGTTCTACAACGCGAGTGACGCGTGGCAGGTGCCGAACGACCCGACGAAGAAGGACGACAGTGCGGTCCCGCCGTACTACCTGTCCCTGAAGTCGCCGGGCCAGACGCAGCAGCAGTTCTCCCTGACGACGACGTTCACCCCGAGCGAGCGGCCCAACCTACGGGCCTTCATGACGGTCGACGCCGATGCCAGAAGCGCGAACTACGGAAAGATGCAGCTGCTCAGAGTCCGCGGCGACGTCGACGGTCCCGAACAGGTGCAGAACAAGCTGAACTCCATGACGGAAGTCGGCAACTTCGTCCGTGACATGAAGGGCGCCGACTCCGACGTCCTCTACGGCAATCTGCTGACCGTGCCACTGGACGACGGCTTCCTGTACGTCGAGCCCGTCTACGTACAGGGACGCAAGTCGGCGTATCCCCTCCTGAAGAAGGTCGCTGTGTCGTACGGCACGGAGACCGCCTTCGCGGACTCCCTCAGCGAGGGCCTCAACCAGGTCTTCAGTGCCGAGGGGGCCACCAAGCCACCGGCCGAGGATCCGGGCGGTGACGAGCCGCCCAAGCCCCCGAAGACGAGCGACCCGACGGTCCAGGACGCGCTCGACGACGCCCAGAAGGCCTTCGAGGAGGGTGAGGCGGCCATGAAGGAGAACAACTGGAAGGAGTACGGCGAGGCGCAGGACCGCCTCCAGGAGGCTCTGGAGCGGGCCGAGGAGGCCTCGGCGAAGGCCAAGGAGAAGGACGACAAGGCCGCCGACAAGAACGCCGACAAGGGCGCCGACAAGAACGGCGACAAGGACGCTGACCAGGCTGCCGACAAGAACGGCGGCGCGGACGCGGACAAGCCGGAGCCCGACAAGACCGAGTAGTGAGTGGTCAAGAGGCCCCCTCGCGCCGTGGTACGGTTACATCACAACGGCGCGGGGTGGAGCAGCTCGGTAGCTCGCTGGGCTCATAACCCAGAGGTCGCAGGTTCAAATCCTGTCCCCGCTACTGCAAGGTGAAGGCCCGGATCCTTACGGATCCGGGCCTTCGTCGTGTGTGCCCGGTGCCGGTGCCCGTCGTGTGCGGGTGTCCTATGCCAACACACGTGAACGGCGCGCTGCGGGGGGAGAGTTGGGAGATCTGTGTTTGACTTATCTCTCTGTGGGCATGTCGACAAAACGCTGAAGTGACCTCACTGGCTGCGGTATACCAGGTGTACCCAGGTTGCAGGTGGTGCGACGATGGACGTTATGGGGGACAAGGCAACTCTGTTGGAGACAGGGCGGTTTGTGCAGCCGGCCGACCGGGAGGATCCCGGGGCGGCCGCGGAGGAGATGCGCCACCGGCTGGCCGCGGAGGCCGGCGACGTGGACTCCATGAGCGTTCTCGGAAGCCTTCTGCTGCGCCGCGGTGACCTCGACGGGGCCGAATCTCTGCTGCGCGCGGCGACCGCCGAGGGCGACCGCGCCGCCGCCAACAACCTCGGAGTCCTCCTCCACCAGCGCGGATACGCCGACGAGGCGGCCGGCTGGTGGCGGGTCGCCGCCGTCGCAGGATCCGCCGCGGCCGCGCACGCGCTCGGGCGCCACCACCGCGAGCGCGGCGACGAGCCGGCCGCCGAGTACTGGCTGCGCCAGTCCGCCGAGCAGGGCCACACCCTCGGGGCGTACGCGCTCGCGGACCTCCTGGAGCACCGCGGTGACGTCGGCGCCGAGCGCTGGCTCAGGGTCGCCGCCGAGCGCGGCCACCGCGAGGCCGCGTACCGCCTGGCGCGCTCGCTCGACCGGCGGGCCGGCGCGGAGCGCACCGAGCCGTCCCCGCGCGCGGGACGTGGCGACGACGCCGCGCGCACGCCCGCCGACGAGGCCGAGCAGTGGTACCGCCAGGCGGCCGCCCGCGGCCACCGGCGCGCCGCGCTGCACCTCGGCGCGATCCTGGAGCGGCGCGGCGAGCTGAAGGAGGCCGGCCGCTGGTACCTCAACTCCGCCAAGGACGGGGAGGCCAGGGCGGCCTGCGCGCTCGGCTTCCTGCTGCGTGACGCGGGCGACGAGGAGAGCGCCGCCGTGTGGTGGCTCAAGGCCGCCCAGGACGGCGACGGGAACGCCGCGAACGCGCTGGGTGCGCTGCACGCCGAGCGGGGCGAGACGCAGACCGCCGAGCGCTGGTACCGCGCCGCCATGGACGCGGGCGACGTGAACGGCGCGTACAACCTCGGGCTGCTCTGCGCCGAGCAGGGCCGCACCGCGCACGCCGACCAGTGGTACCGCCGCGCCGCGTACGCAGGACACCGTGAGGCGGCCAACGCGCTCGCCGTGCTGCTGCTCCAGGGCGGCGACGCGGCGGGGGCCGAGCCGTGGTTCTCCAAGGCCGCGGAGGCGGGCAGCGTCGACGCCGCGTTCAACCTCGGCATCCTGTACGCGAGCCGGGACGACGAGGGCGCCGCCCTGCGGTGGTACGAGCGCGCGGCCGCCGCCGGGCACACCGACGCCGCGCTCCAGGTCGGCACCGCGCGGCTGCGCGAGGGCGAGGACCAGGAGGCCGAGCGGCACCTGCGGTGCGCGGCGGGCGGCGGCAGCGCCGAGGCGGCGTACCGGCTCGGCATGCTGCTCGACGCGCGGCGCCCCCCGGCGGGCCCGCCCGCGCTCGGTGAGCCCGCAGCGGAGAAGACCGAGTGCGAGGAGTGGTACGAGCGGGCCGCCCAGCAGGGACACCGGCGGGCCCAGGTGCGGGTGGGCATGCTCGCGTCGGGCCGCGGCGACATCGTCGAGGCCGCGCGGTGGTACCGCAAGGCCGCGGAGGCCGGCAGCCGGAACGGCGCGTTCAACCTCGGGCTGCTCCTTGCCCGTGAGGGCAGCGAGCCGGAGGCCGCGCTGTGGTGGACGCGGGCCGCCGACGCGGGGCACGGGCGGGCGGCGCTCCGCCTCGCCCTGCTGTACGCCCGGCGCGGGCAGCTGGCACAGGGGCAGCGGTGGGCCTCGCGGGCGGTCGACCTCGGCCCCGCGGAGGTCTCCGAGCGGGCGGGGCGTCTGCGCGAGGCCCTGCGGCAGGAGCTTTCCGCGTAGCTCCGCCCCGGGGCCCGCGGGGCCTGTCGGAGAGCCCGGCAGAACGGATTTGCGCTGGTCGTAGCGTTGACGTACTGTTGTGTTTACCGACGCGGGGTGGAGCAGCTCGGTAGCTCGCTGGGCTCATAACCCAGAGGTCGCAGGTTCAAATCCTGTCCCCGCTACTGAAACCGAAGGCCCGGAACCGATCAAGGTTCCGGGCCTTCGGCGTGCTCAGTATTCTCGGCGTGCTCGGCGTCCGTGTCTCGTGCCGGTGCTACTTGTGCCCCACCGCCTCCTCGTACAGCGTGCGGTCCACCGCCTTCTTCTCCGGCACCTTGTCGCCCTTCGAGACGCCCGCCGCGCGGTACGCGTCCTGGAGGCGGTCCGTCGTGCCCTTGCGGATCTCCCAGTCCATGCGCAGCGGCGGGGTGGACAGCAGGACGTCCTCGTCCGTGTCCAGGAGCTTGGCGAGCTTCGTCGCGAAGGCCTTGTCCGCCTTGTAGTCGCCCGCGAAGTACGTGTTCACCGTCCGGATGTACGCGCGCAGCAGCGCGACACCGGCGTCGGGGTCCTTCTTGAGGAGGTTCGGGCCGAAGAGGAGGCCGCCCAGCGGTTCGGCCTGGGGCTGGCCGCCCAGGAACGCGTACCGCTTGTCGCCGTCGACCTTGCGCCAGACCGGGTCGAGCAGCCAGGCCGAGTCGGTGCCGCCGTTCTGGAGGGCGGTCAGGACGTCCGCCGAGCCCAACTGCTGGAACTGGATCTCGTCGAGCCCGCCGCCGTGCTTCTTCAGCGCCTTGTTCATGGGGTACGCGATGACGGACCCCTTGCCGATCATCGTGCCGAGCTTGCGGCCCGCCATGGGGACGCGGGCCGCGGTCTCGTCCTTCTTCAGGCGTACCCACAGTCCGCTCTTGGAGCGGGGGTCCGGGGAGAAGTTGCCCGCCGTCCACTTGATGTCGAATCCGCTGGTGATGCCGTTCATCACGGCTGCTTCCGGAGCCGCCCACTGGGCGTCGACATCGCCCTTCGCGAGCAGGGGGAGCGCGTCGGGGGTGGGCAGCACCTTGAGGTCGACGTTCAGGTTCTCCTTCGCGAACTCGCCCTTCTCCACGGCCATCTGGAGGGGCGCGACGTACTCGGCGCTCAGGGTGCCGGTCGCGATCGTGAGGCTGCGCTCATCGGCGAGCGGTTCGGGCGCGGGCGTGTCCGGGGCGCAGCGGGCCGGCTTCCTGTCGGGGGACAGGTCCGCGGGATCGGTCCAACTGCCCTTGCCGCAGCCGGGGACGGAGGTGACGGTGCGGGGCTCGGTCGGGGCGGCCGCCTCCCGGTCGTCGTCGCTCTTCGCGCAGCCCACGGCGGCGAGCAGCGAGCCCGCCACGAGCAGTGACAGTGCGGTGGTGCGGGTGCGCATGGCGCCTCCGAGCGGTCTTCTACGTAGACGTAGGGCACGTGGACGTAGGGCACGTATACGTAGGGCACGTGGACGTACAGCACACATGCGTAAGGCACGTATACGTACAAGGGTCCGGGTCATGACTGGCTCCGGCCGCGGTCGCGCGGTGCCCAGGGTGTGAGCAACCGGCCCGCGATCCGCACCAGTTCGGAGAAGACGACGCCCAGCAGGGCGACACAGACGATGCCGACGAACATCACGTCGTTCTGGAAGAGCGCGCGCGAGTCGAAGATCAGGTGGCCGAGGCCGTCGGCCGCCGCGATCTGCTCCGAGGCGACGATCACCAGGACGGCGACTCCCGCGGCGATCCGCGCGCCGACGAGGACGGCGGGCAGGGACGCGGGCAGCAGTACGTGGCGGAACATCTGCCAGGGCGAGGCGCCGAAGACCTGGCCCGCGTCGCGGTGTCCGGAGGGTACGGCGAGGACCGCCGCCATCGTCGAGATCCAGACGAAGAAGAAGACCGTGGTGGCGACGAGGGCGATCTGCGGGCCCTCTCCCAGGCCGAACATGTTGAGGAAGACGGGGAGGAGCGCCAGCTTCGGGACGACGTACAGCGCGTCGAGGGTGGGTTCGAGAGCGGCTCGTACGACGGAGAGCGAGCCCATCAGGAGGCCCAGCGCGTACCCGGCGACCGTGCCGATCGCGTACCCGGCGAGCACGCGCTTCAGCGTGGCCCACACGTCCGGCCACAGCTCGCCGTCCGCCGCGCGGTGCCAGCCGTCCTCCAGGATGGTCTGCGGCGCGGGGTAGACGCGGTCGTCGATCCAGCCCCGGACGGCGGCCAGCTGCCACAGCAGGATCAGCGCGGCGGGCACGCCCACGGCGAGCGACAGTTCCAGGGCGCGGCGGCGGCGATGGGTGCGGACCGGGTGCAGCTCTTGCGGGCCGGGCCTTCTGACCAGTACGTATTCGCGCGAGGCGTCGCCCGGGGCGTCCCGTGGGGCGGGGCTCTTGCCGGTGGTGGTGGTCATGCCGCGGCCTCCGTGCCGACCTCGGCCCGCAGCAGCTCCCACAACTCGCTCTTGAGCTCGGTGAACTCCGGTGCCGTGCGGACCTCTCCGGTGCGGGGGCGCGGGAACGGCGGGCGGCGCTCGGCGATGACGCGGCCCGGCCGGGCCGACATCACCAGGACGCGGTCGCCCAGGACGATGGCCTCTTCGAGGCTGTGCGTGATGAACAGGGTGGTGGTCCGGGTGTTCTGAGTGAGGGCGAGGAGCTCATCCTGAAGGATGGTGCGGAGCTGGGCGTCGAGGGCCGCGAAGGGCTCGTCCATCAGCAGGATCTCGGGCTCCACGGCCAGCGCGCGGGCGATCGCCACGCGCTGGCGCATGCCTCCGGAGAGGGCGGCGGGGTAGGCGTCGGCGAAGTCCGCGAGGCCCATGCGGGTCAGCCAGTCCCTGGCCCGGGCGTTGGCCTCCTTGCGGGGGACGCGCTGGATGTCCAGGCCGAACCTGACGTTGGCCTGGACGGTCTTCCAGTCGTAGATGCCGTAGTCCTGGAAGATCATCGCGACGGGGCGCCGGGCGGCCGTGCGGATGCTCAGCTCGCCGGAGCTGGGGCGCAGGAGGCCGGCGGCGATGCGGAGGAGGGTCGACTTTCCGCACCCCGAGGGGCCGACGACGCAGGTGAACTCGCCGGGGGCCATGTCGAGGTCCATGGGGCCCAGGGCGTGCACCGCCCTTGGGGCCCGGCCGAAGGTTCTGGTCACTGCGCGGGCGCGGAGTTTGGGGTGCGGATCTTCCACGGCTTCTCCTCGCGGAGGGCAGGCGGATGTCGGGCGCCGCAGAGAATATGACGATCAGTCAGATACTGGAAGGGGTCGGCACCGGCCGTGAGGTGCACGACGAAGACCCCCGGCACCATGAGGTGCCGGGGGCCTTCGGGGTGTTGTCGATGTTCGTGGCCGCGAAAGGCCTACGCCGTCGCGCAATTCGGGCAGACGCCCCGGTACGTGACCTCCACGTCCTCGACCGTGAAGCCGAAGCGCTCCGAGTCGGGGAGGCTGGCGAGGGGGTTGCCCGTGGGGTGGACGTCGCGGATGGCGCCGCAGCGCGCGCAGACCAGGTGCTGGTGGGGGCGGTGCGCGTTCGGGTCGTACCGCTTGGCGCGGCGGTCGGTCGAGACTTCGAGGATCTCGCCGAGGGTCACGAGCTCGCCCAGTGTGTTGTAGACGGTCGCCCTGGAGATCTCGGGCAGCTTGTCCGTGGCGCGGGCGTGCACCTCGTCCGCCGTGAGGTGGACGTGGTCCCCGTCGAGGACCTCGGCCACGACGCGCCGCTGCGCTGTCATGCGCCAGCCGCGTCCGCGCAGTCGTTCCAACAGGTCACTCATGGAAGCCAGCCTAACAGGCAGGGGACTCAGTCCCGAACGGGTGTGACTTTGGATTCTCGCTTGACTTAGACAAAGTCCATCGTAGGATCGAGTACGGCAAACGCCAAGGGACAGGGCCGACGGACAGGACTTGCAGGAATGACGCAGGAGGCGCACGTGACGCAGGGACCGCTCACCACGGAGGCCGGCGCGCCGGTGGCCGACAACCAGAACAGCGAGACCGCGGGCGTCGGCGGACCGGTTCTGGTGCAGGACCAGGCGCTGCTGGAGAAGCTCGCCCACTTCAACCGCGAGCGGATCCCGGAGCGGATCGTGCACGCACGCGGTGCGGGTGCGTACGGCACCTTCACGCTGACCAGGGATGTCTCGCAGTGGACGCGTGCGAAGTTCCTCTCCGAGGTCGGCAAGGAGACCGAGACGTTTCTGCGGTTCTCCACCGTGGCCGGAAACCTCGGTTCGGCCGACGCTGTGCGCGACCCGCGCGGCTGGGCGCTGAAGTTCTACACCGAAGAGGGCAACTACGACCTCGTCGGCAACAACACCCCGGTGTTCTTCATCAAGGACGCCATCAAGTTCCCCGACTTCATCCACACCCAGAAGCGGGACCCATACACGGGCTCGCAGGAGGCGGACAACGTCTGGGACTTCTGGGGCCTCTCCCCGGAGAGCACGCACCAGGTGACCTGGCTCTTCGGCGACCGCGGCATCCCCGCCTCGTACCGCCACATGGACGGCTTCGGCTCGCACACGTTCCAGTGGAACAACGAGGCCGGTGAGGTCTTCTGGGTCAAGTACCACTTCAAGACCGACCAGGGGATCAAGAACCTCACCGCCCAGGAGGCGGAGATCCTCGCGGGCAAGGACCCGGACTCCCACCAGCGCGACCTGCGTGAGTCCATCGAGCGCGGCGACTTCCCGTCCTGGACCGTGCAGGTGCAGATCATGCCGGCGGCGGACGCGGCGAACTACCGCTTCAACCCGTTCGACCTCACGAAGGTGTGGCCGCACGCGGACTACCCGCCGATCGAGATCGGCAAGCTGGAGCTCAACCGCAACCCGGAGAACGTCTTCGCCGAGGTCGAGCAGGCCATCTTCAGCCCCGCGCACTTCGTGCCGGGCATCGGCCCCTCCCCGGACAAGATGCTCCAGGGCCGCCTCTTCGCGTACGGCGACGCCCACCGCTACCGCGTCGGCATCAACGCCGACCACCTGCCGGTGAACCGCCCGCACGCCACCGAGGCGCGCACCCACTCCCGTGACGGCCTCCTGTACGACGGCCGCCACAAGGGCGCGAAGAACTACGAGCCGAACAGCTTCGGCGGACCGTTCCAGACGGACCGGCCGCTGTGGCAGTCCGTCCCGGTCACGGGCGGCACCGGCAACCACGAGCCGGCCAGGCACGCCGAGGACAACGACTTCGTGCAGGCGGGCAACCTCTACCGCCTGATGTCCGAGGACGAGAAGGGCCGCCTGATCGAGAACCTGGCGGGCTTCATCTCCAAGGTCTCGCGCGACGACATCGCGGAGCGCGCGATCGACAACTTCCGTCAGGCCGACGGTGACTTCGGCAAGCGGCTGGAAGCCGCGGTCCAGGCCCTGCGCGGCTGACCAGCACCACTTGTCGTAGGAGAGCGGCGGGCCGGTTCCCTCACGGGGGCCGGCCCGCCGCCGCGTTCAGCCCGCCATCGTGGCGGTGGCCGCCGCGCGCCGGTCGGGTGCCCAGCAGCGGATGATGTCGCGGACCGAGACGATGCCGGTCGGCTCGTTCCCGTCCATGACGACCAGGTGCCGGAAGCCGCCGTGCGACATGGCGTCGGCGGCGTCCTCCAGGGTCCACGAGGGGCAGGCGAAGACGATCTCCGTGGTGGTGTGCGTGCCGGCGATCTCCTGGTCCGGGTCCTGGCCGAGGCCCAGGGAGATGAGGATGTCCCGCTCGGTGAGGATGCCGATGCCACAGGTGTCGTGGTCCAGGACGACGGCCGCGCCGACGCGGCGGGCCGCCATCAGGTGGGCGGCCTGACGGAGAGTGTGGGCGGGGCCGATGGTGAGGACCATCGAGCTCATGGCGTCGCGGACGAGCATGGGCGTGAGCCACCTCCTTGGTGAAACCGCGGCCTCCCGGTGGGCGAAGGATTGCCTCCGCTACCTGCTGGAGAACGGATTCACAAGTTCACAAGTGGGGGGACTCTCAGAGTTGCAGCCATGCCGGAGCCCAGCAAGAGGGTGCGTGCGGTCAGTTCAGGGCGTGCGGCGCGCGGGCGTGCGCCGGCCGAGCCGCCCGGAGCCGCTCGCGCGCTCAGTAACGCTGGTTGAGATAGCCGAGCAGCTCGTCGTGGAGCAGGCCGTTCGACGCGGCCGCGTTGCCGCTGTGCGGGCCCGGCCTGCCGTCGAGACCGGTGAAGCTGCCGCCCGCCTCCGTCACCACGATCGCGTTCGCCGCCATGTCCCAGAGCGAGAGCTCCGGCTCCGCGCAGAGGTCGACCGAGCCCTCGGCGACCATCATGTACGGCCAGAAGTCGCCGTAGCCGCGGGTGCGCCAGACCGCGCGCGTCAGGTCCATGAAGCCGTCAAGACGCCCCTGCTCCTCCCACCCCGTCAGCGAGGAGTACGCGAACGAGGCGTCCTGGAGCCGCGAGACCTTGGAGACGTGCAGCCGGGTCGCCGAGGTGAGCGAGCGGCCCGTGTACGCGCCGCCGCCCTTCGCGGCCCACCAGCGGCGGCCGAGCGCGGGCGCCGAGACGACGCCGACCACCGGCTGATAGCCCCCCTCGCCCGCCTCCATCAGCGAGATGAGCGTGGCCCACACGGGCACACCCCGTACGTAGTTCTTGGTGCCGTCGATCGGGTCGATCACCCAGCGGCGCGGTCCCGTGCCCTCGACGCCGTACTCCTCGCCGAGGATCGCGTCGCGCGGCCTGGCCCGCTGGAGGTTGCCACGGATCAGCTCCTCGGCGGCCTTGTCGGCCTCGCTCACCGGCGTCATGTCCGGCTTGGTCTCGACCTTCAGGTCGAGGGCCTTGAACCGGGCCATGGTCGCGGCGTCGGCGGTGTCCGCGAGGACGTGGGCGAGACGCAGATCATCGTGGTAGTCGGGCATGGGTGAACAGTATCGATCTCGTTCGGCACGATCCACAGCGCCGGGCGGCGGGCGCGCTCGCCCGCGCACGCGCCGGAGCTGTCGACAGCGCGCCGGAGCTATTGACAGTGCTGCTGAGCGCGTCAACTCTGGCACGGGAGCCCCTTTGGGCCTGTCCGGCCCTGGGCCCGGGGAGGCAACGATGCCTGCAGCACGGGAATCCTTACTGGACGCGGCGTACACGGCGCTCGCGCGGCGGCCGTGGCCCGGCGTCCGCATGGTCGACGTCGCGGCCACCGCCGGGGTGTCCCGGCAGACCCTGTACAACGAGTTCGGCAGCAAGGACGGCCTGGCCCGCGCCCTGCTTCGGCGCGAGACGGACGGCTATCTGCACGGCGTCGAGCGGGCCCTCGCCGAGGAGCGCGAACCCGCCGACCGGCTCGCCGCGGTGGCCGCCTGGACGGTGGGCGCGGCCCGCGGCAACGCGCTCGTACGGGCCGCCCTCACCGGCTGCTGGAGCGAGCGGCTGCCCGTGCCGAGCCGGGCCGCCGGGTCGACCTCTTCGGTACCGGCGCAGCGCCGCGCGGACGCGGGGGTGCCCACCGCCGCCGAACTGCTCGCGCTCGTACGGGACCGGGCCGTGCTCGCGCTCGGCGGCCGGGGCAGAGCCCGGGACCCCGAACTCGCCCGTGCCTGCGAGAGCGCCGTCCGCCTCGCCCTGTCGTACGTCGTCGCACC
This sequence comes from Streptomyces sp. NPDC093510, assembly GCF_040683555.1. Classification (NCBI taxonomy): domain Bacteria; kingdom Bacillati; phylum Actinomycetota; class Actinomycetes; order Kitasatosporales; family Streptomycetaceae; genus Streptomyces; species Streptomyces sp. NPDC093510. The sequence goes on along the minus strand of NZ_JBFBEE010000009.1, from coordinate 210,180 downwards.
GGCCGGCAACGACGACGACCCCGCGGAAGTGGTCCGCGGGGCCATAGGGCGCTGGGTGGGCGCCAAGTAGACGCGGGCGCCGGTTGTGTTCGATACAGCTAGTGCGCGGAGCCCGACAGCTGGAGTCCGATCACGCCGATGATGACGAAGGAGATCGAGACGATCTTCAGCGTGGAGACCAGGTCGTCGAGGAAGATCATGCCGTAGATGGCGGTGCCCGCGGCGCCGATGCCCGTCCAGACCGCGTACGCGGGCCCCACGTCCAGCTTCTTCAGCGCGAGGGTCAGGAGACCGAAGCTGCCGAGGGCGAAGCAGGCGAACGCGATCGTGGGCCAGAGCCTGGTGAATCCGTGCGACAGCTTGAGACAGACCGCGAAGCCGGTCTCGAGAATCCCGGCGACGATGACCAGCAGCCACGCCATGTCCATGCCTCCCCGTACTCGTCCACGATCCGCGGCCACTTCGCCCGGCCTGCATCCGGCTGGGTGCGATTATGCATTTACCTTCGCCGTCGTGGCGCAAACAACGCGGAGGTCAGTCGTCGTCTCGTCGCTCCCGTGTCGAGAGCAGCCTGCGCAGTGAGTAGAGGCGGGCCGGGTCCGCGTGCCCGGCGGCCACCCAGGCGTCCAGAGCGCAGTCCTTCTCGTCGTGGCTGCAACCGCGCGGGCAGTCCGCCGTCCCCGGCTCCAGGTCGGGGAAGGCGAGGATGACGCGGGACGGGTCGACGTGGTGGAGACCGAACGACCGTACGCCCGGCGTGTCGATCACCCAGCCGCCCACATCCGCGAGCGGCAGTGCGAGCGCGGACGTCGTGGTGTGCCTGCCGCGGCCCGTGACCGCGTTGACGTGCCCGGTCGTACGCCGCCGCTCCTCCGGGACGAGCGCGTTGACGAGCGTCGTCTTGCCGACCCCCGAGTGCCCGACGAAGGCGGTGACCTTGCCGTCGAGCAGTTCGTGGATCCGCGCGAGCTCCGCGCCGTCGGTGAACTCCTCGCGGCTGGTGACCACATAGGGGATGTCGAGGGTGGAGTAGGTCTCCAGGAGCTTGTCGGCGGAGGCCAGGTCCGACTTGGTCAGGACGAGGACGGGCTCCAGACCGCCGTCGTACGCCGCCACGACGCACCGGTCGATCAGCCGCGGCCGCGGCTCGGGATCGGCGAGCGCCGTGACGATGGCGAGCTGGTCGGCGTTGGCGACGACCACCCGCTCGTACGGATCGTCGTCGTCGGCGGTGCGTCGCAGGACGGACGTGCGCTCCGCGATCCGCACGATCCGGGCGAGTGTGTCCTTCTTGCCGGAGAGGTCCCCGACCACCGCGACCCTGTCACCCACCACGGCGGCCTTGCGGCCCAGCTCGCGGGCCTTCATCGCCATCACGATCCGGTCGTCGACCAGGACGGTGAGCCGGCCCCGGTCGACGGTGAGGACCATGCCCTCGGCCGCGTCCTCGTGCTTGGGCCTGGTGTGGGTGCGGGGGCGGTTGCCCTTGCGGTTGGGGCGGACGCGGATGTCGTCCTCGTCGGGGTTCTTGCCGTAGCGGCGCATGTTCTCGTTCCGCCCGTCAGTTCCCGAGCATCCCGGTCCAGAGGTCGGGGAAGTCCGGGAGCGTCTTCGCCGTCGTCGCGACGTTCTCGATCTGCACGCCCTCCACCGCGAGGCCGATGATCGCGCCCGCGGTCGCCATGCGGTGGTCGTCGTACGTGTGGAAGACGCCGCCGTGCAGCCGGCGCGGCCGGATGTGCAGGCCGTCGGCGGTCTCCGTGACGTCGCCGCCCAGTTCGTTGATCTCCTTGGTCAGCGCGGCAAGGCGGTCCGTCTCGTGCAGGCGCAGGTGGGCGACGCCGCGCAGCGTCGAGGGGGAGTCCGCGAGGGCCGCGACCGCCGCGATGCCGGGGGTGAGCTCGCCGACCTCGCTGAGGTCCACGTCGATGCCGTGGATCGAGCCGGAGCCGGTGAACACCAGTCCCTGCTCGGTCAGTTCGCAGGAGCCGCCCATCTCCGTGAAGATCTCGCGCAGCGCGTCGCCGGGCTGCGTGGTGCGGGCAGGCCAGTCGGGGACGGTGACCGTGCCACCGGTGACCAGAGCCGCGGCGAGGAACGGCTGGGCGTTCGACAGGTCGGGCTCGATGGTCAGGTCGCGGCCGAGGAGGGCGCCGGGAGCGACCCGCCACACGTTCGGCTCGCCGCCCGCCTCGGGGGTGTCCACCTGGGCGCCGACGGCGCGGAGCATGTCGACGGTCATCCGGATGTGCGGCATGGACGGCAGCGGGCCGCCCACGTGCCGGACCTCCACGCCCTGGTTGAAGCGCGGACCCGAGAGCAGCAGGGCGCTGACGAACTGCGAGGAGGACGAGGCGTCGATCTCGACCCGGCCGCCCTCCAGGGCGCCGCCGCCGTGCACGGTCAGCGGCAGCGCGCCGGGGCTGCCCTGAGAGGCGTCGTCGATGCGGGCGCCGAGTGCGCGCAGGGCGTCGATGACGCCGTGCAGGGGCCGCTCGTACGAACGGGGGTCGCCGTCGAAACGGATCGGGCCGTCCGCGAGGGCCGCGACCGGGGGAAGGAAGCGCATGACCGTACCGGCGTTGCCGACGTCGACCGTGGCCGGACCGTGCAGGCGCGAGGGGATCACGCGCCACGCCTCGCCGGACGTGTCCTTGCCGCCCGCGACGGACGAGCTCGACGACACGGTCTCGTCGATGCCGACGCCCATCGCGCGGAGCGCGCCCGCCATCAGCAGGGTGTCGCGGGAGCGCAGCGGGCGGCGCAGCCAGCCCGGCTCGGCGGCCAGCGACGCCAGGACCAACGCGCGGTTGGTGACCGACTTCGAACCGGGGACGTGGACCGTCGCGGTGACGGCTCCGCTTGCGTGCGGGGCGGGCCAGAGGGCGGTGTTCGCCGGGGTTTCGGTCATGCCCTCACTTTAGTGGCTGGCCGGGACGCCGCTCAGACGTCAAGGAGCCAGCGCGCCCCGCCCATCAGGGAGCAGAGCGAGACGGCGTGGAAGAGGAAGAGCCACAGGCCCGCGGGGGCGTGCGTGAGCCGCGCCAGCTGGTCCGCGTCCGAGTCGCCCGCGCCCCCGCGCCTGCGCTTGGACTGCAGCTCGAAGGCGGGACGTACACCGCCCAGGAGCAGGAACCACACCACCGCGTACGCGAACGCCGCCTGTACGTCGGTGTTCGCCAGCCAGGAGACGACCAGGAACGTGCCGCCGGTGAGGATCACGGTCAGCGCGCCATACGCGTTGCGGATCATGACCAGCATCACGACGAGCAGCGCGGTCGCGATCCACAGGAACGCCGTGATGCGCCCCGAGGCGAGCAGCGCCGCGCCGCCCAGGCCGAGCAGCGGGGGCGCGGTGTAGCCCGCGGCCGCGGTGAGGATCATGCCGAGCCCGGTGGGCCTGCCGCGCGAGACGGTCAGGCCCGAGGTGTCGGAGTGCAGCCGGATGCCGTCGAGGCGGCGCCCGGTGAGCAGGGCGACCAGGCCGTGGCCGCCCTCGTGCGCGATGGTGATGGCGTTGCGGGCGAGGCGCCATATGGAGTGCGGCACGACGACGGCGAGGGCGACGACGCCGGCCGCGATCACCAGCCACTGCTCGGGCGCCGGCTGGGTGCCGAAGACGCGGTCCCAGAGGTCGGTCAGGCCGGCGTCAGCGGCGGTTTCGATTCCTATGGCCATTGCTGGGACCGGCTCCTCTGGTGGTACGGGGTCTGGCAGTCTGGCACGTATGTGCGGACGGTATGCATCCAGTCGTAGGCCCGAGGATCTCGCGGCGACCTTTGAGATCGAGAAGTGGGAGCCGGAGGAGGCGCTGGCCCCCGACTTCAACGTGGCGCCCACGAAAGAGGTCTACGCGGTCCTGGACCGTCCCCTGAAAGACGCCGAGGACCAGCGTCCGGTTCGCCAGCTGCGCACCCTGAAGTGGGGCCTCGTGCCCTCCTGGTCCAAGACGCCCGAGGGCGGCGCGCGGATGATCAACGCCCGTGCGGAGACCGTCCACGAGAAGCCCTCCTACCGCCGCGCCTTCACCTCCCGTCGCTGTGTCATCCCGGCCGACGGCTATTACGAGTGGGTGACCGCGCCCGACGAACGGCAGCTGGAGGTCGAGGGCAAGAAGAAGCGGCCCCGCAAGCAGCCCTACTTCGTGACGCCCGCCGACGGCTCGGTCTTCGCCATGGCGGGGCTCTACGAATTCTGGCGGGACAAGACGCTGCCCGACGAGCACCCCCTCGCCTGGTGGGTGACCTGCACGGTGATCACCACGGAGGCGGAGACCACGCCCCTCGCCGTCGCCCCCGAGGAGGGCCCGCGCTCCCTCGCGGACATCCACCCGCGCATGCCGCTGATGCTCACGCCGGACCGCTGGGACGCCTGGCTGGACCCGTCCCGTACGGACGCCGAGGACCTGCGCACTCTCCTGGAGCCGCCGCCGCACGGACTGATGCGGGCCTTCCCGGTGTCCACCGCCGTGAGCAACGTGCGCAACAACGGTCCGGAGCTGCTGAAGGAGCTCGAAGGACCCGAAGAGGGCACACTCTTCTGACGTGACGCACGTGACACATATGACGCAGAGCGAGACGGTCGGGACCGACGCCGGCACGGCACGGATCACCTGGCACCCGGCCACGAAGAAGGCCAGGTTCGTGCTGGCCGTGAGCCACGGCGCCGGCGGCGGCATCGAGGCCCGCGACCTCCAGGCCCTCGCCGCCGCGCTGCCCGCGCACGGCGTGACCGTCGCCCTCGTGGAGCAGCCCTGGCGTGTCGCGGGCAAGAAGCTCGCGCCCGCGCCGAAGACGCTGGACACGGGGTGGCGCGGCATCTGGCCGGCGCTGGAGAAGAAGGGGCTCCCCGTGATCTCGGGCGGCCGCAGCGCGGGCGCGCGCGTGGCCTGCCGCACGGCGGTCGAGCTGGGCGCCGCCGCCGTCCTCGCCCTGAGCTTCCCGCTGCACCCGCCGGGCAAGCCGGAGAAGTCCCGCGCCGACGAACTGCTCGGCGCGGGGGTGCCCACGCTCGTCGTGCAGGGCGGCAACGACCCCTTCGGGAAGCCCGCCGAATTCCCCGAAGGCACGTACGAACTGGTGGAGATTCCGTACGGCGACCACGGGTTCGCCGTGCCCAAGCGCGCGGACATCGGGCAGGACGAGGCAGTGAAGCGCATCACGGACGGCGTCACCCGGTGGACGGGAATGTTGGACGGGTGACCTCTGTTGTTGCGGACAGACGGTGAACACCGTTGACAGCTGTTCGTACGAGAGGGAGTCCGCCGCATGGGTTCGACCATCTGCCCGAACCGCTCCAGCGCCTCTGACCTGGAGTGGACGGTGCTGAGCGCACCCAAAACCGCATCTATTCGGGCGGCGCGGGGACCGGGTCGTCGTCTATCCTCCGATTCGAGTGGGGCTGCTTTCGGCCTCGTCACGTCGTTGGAGGAGGTGGGTCCGGTCACTGGGACCGACGCAGGGACCGAGCACGGCCAGGCGGAGCAGCCCCGAGAGAGTTCGGAGACTTCCGAGACGGCCGCGGAGCGCACGGCCCGCTTCGAGCGGGACGCACTGACGTTCCTCGACCAGATGTACTCGGCGGCGCTGCGCATGACGCGCAACCCGGCGGACGCGGAGGACCTGGTGCAGGAGACCTACGCCAAGGCGTACGCGTCGTTCCACCAGTTCCGCGAGGGCACCAACCTCAAGGCGTGGCTGTACCGCATCCTCACCAACACCTTCATCAACTCGTACCGCAAGAAGCAGCGCGAGCCCCAGCGCAGCGCCGCCGAGGAGATCGAGGACTGGCAGCTCGCGCGCGCCGAGTCGCACATGTCCACCGGTCTGCGCTCAGCCGAGTCGCAGGCGCTGGACCACCTGCCGGACTCGGACGTGAAGCAGGCTCTGCAGGCGATCCCCGAGGAATTCCGCATCGCCGTCTATTTGGCCGACGTAGAAGGCTTTGCGTACAAGGAGATCGCGGACATTATGGGGACACCCATCGGTACGGTGATGTCCCGACTGCACCGGGGCCGCCGCCAGTTGCGCGGCATGCTGGAGGACTACGCCCGTGAGCGCGGGCTCGTCCCGGCGGGTGCCGGGGAGTCGAACGGAACGAAAGGCTCGGGCTCATGAGCTGCGGAGAGCCGCACGAGACTGACTGCAGTGAAGTCCTGGACCATCTCTATGAGTTCCTCGACCACGAGATGCCGGACAGCGACTGCACCAAGTTCGAGACGCACTTCGAGGAGTGCTCTCCGTGCCTGGAGAAGTACGGCCTCGAGCAGGCGGTCAAGAAGCTGGTGAAGCGCTGCTGCGGCCAGGACGACGTCCCTGTCGACCTGCGCGCCAAGGTGATGGGCCGCATCGACCTCATCCGCTCCGGACAGACCGTCCCCGAGCAGGACGTCACCCAGGACGCGGCCCCCTCGGAGGCCTGACCGCCCGGGGCCCGCTCCAGGGCCCCGCTCCAGAACCCGTTCTCCTCTCCCGTCACTCGAACGTGCTAATTACCGGCAGCCGGGCGCTGGCCGGTGGACCGCCGTTCTAGTCTCCGGACCGGAAACGGGGAGGAGAACTCCATGCGGTCGGTGCCGGTGCGGGCCCGCGTCTACATCCTGTGCGTCGCCCTGACCGGCCTCGCCTGCGCCGTGCCCGCGGCGGGCGAGCACCCGTCGTGGCCGGCCGTGGCGCTCCTCGCCGTCCTGTACGCCGGGTGCGAGCAGATCACCCGATGCCGCTTCGTCGGCCGCCGCGCCCCCCGCGGCCTCGCCACCTTCTTCCCCGTACTCCTGGCCGGGGTGTTCCTGCTGCCGCCGTCGGCCGCCGCGCTCGTCGCCGTGCCCGGCGCGCTGCTCGCCCGCGTCGACCGGCGCCCCCGCTGGGTGCGCCGCATCTGGCGCGCCGCCCAACTCGCCCTGGCAGCCTGGGTGTCCGCGCGGGTGTACGCGGCGCTGGGCGGCCCCGCCGCCAGTACCGCCCCCGACTTCCCGTACGTCCTCGGGCCCGCCGGAGCCACCGTGCTGGCGTTCTCCGCCGTGCTCACCGCGCTGGACGGCGGCGTCCTGGTGACCGCCGAACGCGTCCCGGCGCGGACCGCCTGGCGCGGCCTCTTTTTGCGCTCGCTCGCCCCCGTCACCGTGCACGGCCTCGCCGGCCTGATGATGGCGGTGCTCTGGACCAGCCCCTACGGCCCCGCCGCCGCCCTGCTCGTCCTGCTCCCGATGGGCGTCTCCTGCTGGGTCTTCGCGCAGTACCACCGCGAGCGGGCCGCCCACCAGGCCACCATCCGCGCCCTCGTCCAGGCCGTCGACATCAAGGACAAGTACACCCGCGGGCACAGTGAGCGCGTCGGCCGCGCCTCCGTGATGATCGCGCGCGAGCTGGGCATGGACGACGAGCGCGTCGAGGTCCTGCGGTTCGCCGGAATCCTGCACGACGTCGGCAAACTCGGCGTGCCCACCCGGCTGTTGCGCAAGGACGGGCCGCTGACGCCGGAGGAGCGGCGCGTGATCGAACTGCACCCCGAGTACGGGCACGAGATGGTGCGCGGCATCGGCTTCCTGGGCGAGGCGCGGGCGGCGATCCTGCACCACCACGAACGGATCGACGGCAGCGGGTACCCGTACGGCCTCGCGGGCCCGCAGATCCCCGAGTGCGCGCGGGTGGTGGCGGTGGCCGACGCCTTCGACGCCATGACGTCCACGCGGTCCTACCGAAGGGCCCGGCCCGTCGAGGCGGCCGTGGCCGAGCTGATCCGCTGCGCCGGCGCACAGTTCGACCCCGAGATGGTCGGGGCACTGGCGCGGGCCTTGGACCGGCACGGCTGGCACCCCGAGGTCACGGCGGACGTGCCCGAACAGGGCGGCGGCCTGCCGCCCGGCCCCGACCTGCCCGCGCCCGCGGTACCCCGTACGGCGGCCCGGTGAACGCCGCGCCCCGCCTGCCCCCGACGGTCACCTGCCTGGCCGCGCTGCTCGCCGCCGTCTCCCTCGCCTGGACGCTCTGGCACGGCATCACCGAGAGCCGGGCGGCCCTCGCCTTCGGCGTGCTGATCGCCCTCGGCGAGCTGGCCCGGTGGGGGAGCGGCGGGGACCGGGAGCCCGCGCCGCTCGGTGCCGCGGGGGCGCTCGCGTACGCCCTGCTCGGTGAGAGCTCCGGGCGGGCCACGCACCACGGAGTGCTGCAGGTGATCGCCGTGGTGGTCGCGGCGGCCCTCGTGGGAGCGGTGCCGAACGTGGCGCTCGGCCGCGGACCCACGCTGGACCACATGGCGCGACGCGTGCTGACCGCGGGGTTCGCCGCGGCCTGCTTCCAACCCCTCTACAACTCCGGCAAATTGGGGGAGTGGGTGGGGCACGGGCCGTACTTCGCGCTCGTCATCGTCGCCCTGCTCGTCCTCACCGCGCTCTGCGACGCCGTCCTCGCCGCCGTGACGGCGCACGCCCGCACCCGGTGGCCGTTCGGGCCGCTGCTGCGGGAGGAGCTGCGGGCGATGCCCGGCATCGGCTCCGCCGTCTGCGCGACAGGTGCCGTGATGGCGCTCGCGGTGGCCGTGGCGGGCCTGTGGGCGCTGCCCGTCTTCAGCCTTCCGCTGCTCCTCACCCAGCTGTCCTTCCGGCGGTACGCGGCGGTGCGGGCGACCTACCGGCAGACCATGGCCTCCCTGGCCAGGGCCACCGAGATCGCCGGATACACCCCGCAGGGCCACGCCCACCGCGTGGCCGGGCTGAGCCGGGCCGTGGGGCGGGACCTCGGGCTCTCCGCGACGGACCTCACCGTCCTGGAGCACGCGGCGCTGATGCACGACATCGGGCAGCTGTCCCTCGTCGACCCCGTCCCCGAAGGGGCCACCGCCGCGCTCCCCGAGGCGGAACAGCGGCGAATAGCCCTGCTCGGCGGCGCCGTCGTCCGGCAGACGGGGGTGGACGCCGCCGTCGCCGTCGTGGTGGAGCGCCAGGCCGACCCGTACCGCGAGCAGCCCCTCACCGCGCGTATTGTGCGGACCGCGAACGCGTACGACGAGATGGCGCGGGGAGAAGGACCCTCAGGGGCGCTGGGCGGCCCCCTCCACGCCCTGGAGAGGCTGCGCCTGGCGACCGGCCGCGACTATCAGCCGGAGGTCGTGGAGGCCTTGGCGCGGGTGCTGTCCAGGAATGGCCTTACCTCGAGCGCGGCTGGGTAACCCATGGGTAATGAGCGGCTGTCCGACCGTACGTGGTTGGATGCGAAGAAGAGGGCGCGCGGGGGTACGACCCGACGCCGTGCCCGAACGAGATGTGACCTACGCATTACGTGGCAGGCGGGAATCAGGCGGGAATCGTGAGGATCTTCGGCAAGGGACGGCACCGGCCCTCCGCCTCATGGCGGCAGGCGACCGACCGCGCGTTCACGCTGATCGGCGACGGCCGGTACGAGGACGCGGGGGCACTGCTCACGCGCGCGGCGGATCTGGAACCCTGGCTGTCCGAGTCCTGGTTCAACCTGGCGCTGCTGCACAAGTTCCGGCACGACTGGGAGCAGGCGCGGGCGGCCGGGCTGCGTGCCGTCGCGCTCCTGGACCGCTCCGCGGGCGCCCCCGACTGGTGGAACGTCGGCATCGCGGCGACCGCCCTTCAGGACTGGCCCCTGGCCCGCCGCGCCTGGCAGGCGTACGGCCTGCGGGTGCCCGGCGGTGTGGCCGCCTCCGGCGAGCCCACGGGCATGGACCTCGGCAGCGCGGCCGTGCGGCTCTCCCCGGAGGGCGAGGCCGAGGTCGTGTGGGGCCGCCGCCTGGACCCGGCGCGCATGGAGGTCCTGTCCATTCCGCTGCCCTCCTCGGGGCGCCGCTGGGGCGAGGTCGTGCTGCACGACGGCGTCCCGCATGGCGAGCGGACGACGGCGGACGGACACTCGTACCCCGTGTTCGACGAGATCGAGCTGTGGGCGCCCTCGCCCGTGCCGACCTGGGTGGTCCTCCTGGAGGCCGCCACCGAGGACGACCGGGACGCCCTGGAGCGGCTCGCGGCCGACGCGGGCTTCGCCGCCGAGGACTGGTCGTCGTCCGTGCGGCTGCTCTGCCGGATGTGCTCCGAGTCCCGGATGCCGAGCGACGAGGGCGACGGCGAGCACCTGGACCCGCACGACCACAGCGAGCCCGGGCATCCGGGCCCGCTCGGCCACCGCAGTCCGGGCGCGCTCTGGGTGCCGGAGCGCGAGTGCGGCCTCGCGGCGCCCGCGGGCCTTGTGCGCGGCCTGCTCGACGGCTGGGTGGCGGACAGCCCGGATTCCCGTGACTGGCGGGATCTCGAAGAGGTCTGCTGACACTTCGCCGTAGGCTGTACCGGCACAAACTCTTGAGGGTTCCAAGGAAGGCGTACGGCGGACATGGCGCAGGACACTGAGCAGCAGGCTTCCGGCGGGGTGCTCCCCGTCGACGACGAGGGCTTCGTCATCGACACGGAGGACTGCGAGGAGCGTGAGACGGCCTACCGCGAGCGCGGCACGTCCCGGCCGATCACGGTCGTCGGCAACCCGGTGCTGCACAAGGAGTGCAAGGACGTCACGGCCTTCGACGACGACCTCGCGAAGCTGATCGACGACATGTTCGCGACCCAGCGCGTCGCGCAGGGCGTCGGCGTGGCCGCCAACCAGGTCGGCGTCGACCTGAAGGTCTTCGTCTACGACTGCATGGACGACGACGGCGTGCGCCACGTCGGCGTGGTCTGCAACCCGGTGCTCCAGGACCTGCCGGCCGACCGGCGCAGCCTCGACGACTCGGGCGAGGGCTGCCTCTCCGTCCCCACCGCCTACGCCCCGCTGGCCCGCCCGGACTACGCCGAGGTGACCGGGCAGGACGAGAAGGGCAACCCGATCAAGGTGCGCGGCACGGGCTACTTCGCGCGCTGCCTGCAGCACGAGACGGACCACCTGTACGGCTACCTGTACATCGACCGTCTCTCCAAGAGGGAGCGCAAGGACGCGCTGCGGCAGATGGAAGAAGGCACCCCGCGCTACCCCGTGGTGGCCAATGACTGACTCCCGCGGCGCCTGAGAGGCGCGGGAACCGCGTGACGCGAGCGGCCCCTGGTTCAGGAACTACCTCCTGACCAGGGGCCGTTGGCATGTGCTGACCCAAGCCGCTCGCCTGTGCGAGCAAATCAAGCTGCCAGTGATCCATATTCAGTCACGTAAGGGGATGTTCTCGGCACTGGGGGGTAGTGAATGGCGCAAATCTGTTCCCTGAACGGTCAGTTGTGGTGCTGAATGGAAAGCGCGGGGATACGCAACGGCGCGCGCCCGGCACGGCGGGAGGGGCGTGTGTCCTCAGGGCGGCTGAAAGGGGTTTGTTCGTGCCTGCATATTCCGGAAGCACTTCACCGACACATCCACACGCACGGCCACGTTCGTCGGCGGTATCGGTGCCGCCGGCACTGGCCCTTCCGGTGATCGAAGCAGCCTTCCCTCGCCGTCTGCATCCGTATTGGCCAAAGCTTCAGGAGAAGTCCAGGACCTGGCTGCGCGAAATGCGGCTGATGCCCCCGGACAAGGTCGAGCGGTACGCGGACAGCCTCTGCTACACGGATCTGGTCGCGGGCTACTACATTGGCGCGCCGGACGAGTTGCTCACCGCGATAGCGGACCTCAGCAGCTGGTTCTTCGCCTGGGACGACCGGCACGACCGGGACTCCGTGCACGGCAGGGCGGCCCAGTGGCGGCGGCTGTGCCGTGGCCTGCACGGCGCCCTGAACACCCCCAGGCAGTACCTGCACCACAGGGACCCACTGGTCGCGGGGTTCGCCGACTGTGTCCAGCGCCTGTACTCCTTCCTCGGCCCCAGCTGGAACGCCCGGTTCGCCCGGCACTTCCACCCGGTGATCGAGGCGTACGACCAGGAGTTCAGGAACCGGCGCTTCGGCACCGTGCCCACGGTCGAGGCGTACATCGAGCTGCGCCGCCTCACGTTCGCGCACTGGGCGTGGATCGACCTCCTGGAACCCACCGCGCGCCGCGAACTGCCGGGCGCCGTACGGAGACACCCCGCGTACCGGCGGGCGGCACTGGCGACCCAGGACTTCTCGGCCTGGTACAACGACCTGTGCTCCCTGCCGAAAGAACTCGCGGGAGACGAACTCCACAATCTCGGAATCAGTCTCATCCAGCACGAGGGAATGCGACTCGAAGAGGCGGTGCGGGAAGTCCACAGGCGCGTCAGCCAATGCGTCACGGACTTCATCGAAGCAGAACAGGAAGTGCTGCTGTTCGTCGAAGAATTGGCGGACGAAAGTGAGGGTGGCAGGGAACTCGCGGACGCGGTGAAATCATGCGTCTTCAACATGCGGAACTGGTTCTCTTCCGTGTACTGGTTCCATCATGAATCCGGCCGCTATCGGGTGGACAGCTGGGACGACAGGTCCATGCCCCCGTATGTGACGGAAACAGCCCTGGCGGAAAACGAACTGGTAGGTGAGGAATGAGCGTCGAATCCGCAATACCCGCGCCGGCCACTCCCGGAACCGGCCCGCTGCGCACCCCGCCCCTCGTCCGCGGCGGAGCCCCCGTGCTCGGCCACGCCTGGAACCTGGTGCGCGACCCGCTCGGCTTCCTCTCGGCGCTGCGCGACCACGGGGACCTCGTACGGATCAGGCTGGGACCCAAAACGGCCTACGCGGTGTGCGATCCGGAACTGGTCGGAGCCATGCTGAAGAACCCCGAGTACATCGTCGGCGGACCGCTCTGGGACACCCTGGAGGTGCTCCTCGGCAAGGGCGTGGCGACCAGCAACGGCAGACTGCACCGGCGCCAGCGGCGCATGATGCAGCCCGCCTTCAGGCCCGAGCGGATCGCCGACTACGCCAAGGTGATGGAGGAGGAGGCGCGCGCCACGGCGGCCCGCTGGCAGCCGGGCGCCACCGTCGACGTGAGCGCCGAGATGTTCCGCACGGCGGTGCGCATCGTCTCGCGCTCGCTCCTGGAGGTCGACTCGATACGGGACAAGGCGGACCGGATCGCCGACTCGCTGCACACCGTCTTCGACGGGCTCTACCGCAGGATGGTGCTCTCGGTCGGCCCGCTCCACCGCGTGCCGACCCCCGCCAACCGGCGGTTCGAGAGGGCGCTCGCCGATCTGCACGCGCTCGTCGACGAGATCATCGCCGAGCGCCGCGCGGCCGGACCAGGCGCCCCGGACGACCTGCTCGCCGAATTGCTGCGGGCCAGGGACGAAACCGGGGAGCCCATAGCCGACCAGGAGATCCACGACAACGTCGTATCGCTCGTCGTGGCGGGCGCGGAGAATGTCGCGTCGACGCTGGCGTGGACGTTCCACCTGCTGACCGAACACCCCGAGCAGGAAAGGCGGTTGGTTGAAGAGGTAAATTCCGTGGCCCCGGATCGCGCGATCACATTCGCCGATCTCAAGGAGCTGCCGCACACCCGCAATGTCGTCACCGAGGCGATGCGTATCCGGCCTGCCGCCTGGATATTCACGCGCAGGGCCGTGGCCGAAACCGAACTGGGCGGCTTTTCGATTCCGGCGGACGCCGACCTCGTCTACAGCGTGTACGCGATGCAGCGCGACCCGCGTTCCTTCGAGCGGAACCTCGAGTTCGACCCCGACCGCTGGAATCCGGAACGAGCCGGTGACGTGCCGGAGTTCGCGATGATGCCGTTCGGCGTCGGCAACCGGAAGTGCCCCGGGGACCACTTCAGCCTGGCCGAACTCGCCCTGATCCTCGGGACGGTGGTGCCGAAGTGGCGTCTTGAGCCGGTCGAGGAGACCGACATCCGCACCCGGGTCGGCATCACCCTGCACCCCAAGCGGCTCGTCCTGCGGGCCGCACCGCGCTGACGCGCTGACACGGCAAGGTGCCCGCCCCCGTCCGGCAGAACGGGGGCGGGCACACCGGCGCGCGTCCAGGACTCGTCCAGGATGCGTCCCAGGACTCGTCTAGAACTCGTCGTCGAAGGAGACCGAGCCCTCCACCGCGACCTGGTAGGCCGAGGGCCGCCGCTCGAAGAAGTTGGTCAGCTCCTGGACACCCTGCAGCTCCATGAAGGAGAACGGGTTCTCGGAGCCGTAGACCGGCGCGAAGCCGAGGCGCTGCAGACGCTGGTCGGCCACGCACTCCAGGTACGCGCGCATCGAGTCGGTGTTCATGCCCGGCAGACCGTCACCGCACAGATCGCGGGCGAACTGCAGCTCGGCCTCGACGGCCTCCTTCAGCATGTCCGTGACCTGCGTCTGGAGCGCGTCGTCGAAGAGCTCCGGCTCCTCCTTGCGGACCGTGTCCACCACGTCGAAGGCGAAGCTCATGTGCATCGTCTCGTCGCGGAACACCCAGTTCGTGCCGGTCGCCAGGCCGTGCAGCAGACCGCGGCTGCGGAACCAGTAGACGTAGGCGAATGCACCGTAGAAGAAGAGGCCCTCGATGCACGCCGCGAAGCAGATCAGGTTGAGCAGGAAACGGCGGCGGTCGGCCTGCGTCTCCAGCCGGTCCAGCTTCTCGACCGAGTCCATCCACTTGAAGCAGAACTGCGCCTTCTCACGGATGGAGGGGATCTCCTCGACCGCGTCGAACGCGGCCGCCCGGTCCTCGGGATCGGGCAGATAGGTGTCGAGCAGCGTCAGATAGAACTGGACGTGCACAGCCTCCTCGAAGAGCTGACGGCTCAGGTAGAGCCGCGCCTCGGGGGAGTTGATGTGCTTGTAGAGCGTCAGCACCAGGTTGTTGGAGACGATCGAGTCACCGGTCGCGAAGAACGCGACGAGGCGGCCGATCAGGTGCTGCTCCTCGGGCGTCATCTTCGCCAGGTCGGCGACGTCCGAGTGGAGGTCGACCTCCTCGACGGTCCACGTGTTCTTGATCGCGTCCCGGTAGCGCTCGTAGAAGTCCGGGTAGCGCATGGGGCGCAGGGTCAGCTCGAAGCCCGGGTCGAGGAGGTTCTTCTCGCTGTGGGTCGTGGAGCTCATTACTGGCAGGCCTCGCAGGACTCGGGGTTTTCCAGGGAGCAGGCGACGGCCTCGGGGTCGGTCACCTGCTGGGGGGCGGGGGCGGTGGCGGCGGCGTTCGAGCCGCCGGCCGCGCGGGCGATGCGGGTGGCGGGACGCGAGCGCAGGTAGTACGTGGTCTTCAGACCCCGCTGCCAGGCGTAGGCGTACATCGAGGAGAGCTTGCCGATGGTCGGCGTCTCCATGAAGAGGTTGAGCGACTGCGCCTGGTCCAGGAAGGGCGTGCGGGCGGCGGCCATGTCGATCAGGCCGCGCTGCGGGATCTCCCACGCGGTGCGGTACAGCGCGCGGATGTCCTCGGGAATCCAGTCGAAGCCCTGCACCGAGCCGCTGGCCTCGCGCAGCGCCTCACGGGTGTGCGCGTCCCACACGCCCAGCCGCTTGAGCTCCTCCACCAGGTAGGCGTTGACCTGGAGGAACTCGCCGGACAGCGTCTCGCGCTTGAACAGGTTGGAGACCTGCGGCTCGATGCACTCGTAGACACCGGCGATGGAGGCGATGGTCGCGGTCGGCGCGATGGCCAGCAGCAGCGAGTTGCGCATGCCGGTGGCGGCGATACGCTCCCGCAGCGCCGCCCAGCGCTCCGGCCAGGTCAGCTCGACACCGTAGTGGTCGGGGTGCAGGACGCCGCGCGCGGTGCGGGTCTTCTCCCAGGCCGGCAGCGGCCCGTTGCGCTCGGCGAGGTCGGCGGACGCCTCGTACGCGGCGAGCATGATCCGCTCGGAGAGGCGGGTCGACAGAGCGCGCGCCTCGGGGGAGTCGAAGGGCAGCTTCAGCTGGAAGAAGACGTCCTGCAGACCCATCGCGCCCAGGCCCACCGGACGCCACTTGGCGTTGGAGCGCCCGGCCTGCTCGGTCGGGTAGAAGTTGATGTCCACGACCCGGTCGAGGAAGGTGACGGCCGTGCGGACGGTCTCGTCCAGCCGCTCCCAGTCGATGTCACCGGCGGCCGTGTCCACGAACGCGCCGAGGTTCACCGAGCCGAGGTTGCAGACGGCCGTCTCCCCGTCGTCCGTCACCTCCAGGATCTCCGTGCACAGATTGGAGGAGTGCACCGTGTGACCGGGCTCCGCCGTCTGGTTGGCGGTGCGGTTGGCGGCGTCCTTGAAGGTCAGCCAGCCGTTGCCGGTCTGCGCCAGGGTGCGCATCATGCGGCCGTACAGGTCCCGGGCCGACATGGTCTTCTTCGCGAGCCCGGCGGCCTCCGCCTTCCGGTAGGCGGCGTCGAACTCCTCGCCCCACAGATCGACGAACTCCGGCACGTCCGAGGGCGAGAACAGCGACCACTCCTGGTCGGCGGCGACCCGGCGCATGAACTCGTCGGGAATCCAGTGCGCCAGGTTGAGGTTGTGCGTGCGGCGCTGGTCCTCACCCGTGTTGTCGCGCAGCTCCAGGAACTCCTCGATGTCGGAGTGCCAGGTCTCCAGGTAGACCGCGGCGGCACCCTTGCGGCGCCCGCCCTGGTTCACGGCGGCGACCGAGGCGTCCAGGGTCTTCAGGAACGGCACGATGCCGTTGGAGTGCCCGTTCGTCCCGCGGATCAGCGACCCCCTGGAGCGGATGCGGGAGTACGAGAGGCCGATGCCGCCCGCGTGCTTCGAGAGGCGCGCGACCTGGTGGTAGCGGTCGTAGATGGAGTCGAGCTCGTCCAGCGGGGAGTCGAGGAGGTAGCAGGACGACATCTGCGGGTGCCGGGTGCCGGAGTTGAAGAGCGTCGGCGAGGACGGCAGGTAGTCCAGGCGGCTCATCAGGCCGTACAGCGCGGCGACTTCGTCGACGGCTCGCACGCTCCCGTCCTCCGCGAGGCCGCTCGCGACGCGCAGCATGAAGTGCTGCGGGGTCTCGATGACCTGCCGGGTGATCGGGTGGCGCAGCAGATAGCGGCTGTGCAGCGTGCGCAGGCCGAAGTAGCCGAAGCGGAAGTCCGCGCCGTCCGCGAGCGCGGCCTCCACGAGCGCGTCGAGCCGCGCCGCGTGCTCGGTGGCGAAGGCCGCCGTGCGGTCGGCGATCAGACCCTCGCGGTGACCGACCGTGATCGACTCGGTGAAGGTGCGCACGCCCTGCGAGGCGGCCTCGGCGGCGATGGAGAGGCTCAGCAGCCGGGCGGCGAGCTTGGAGTACGCAGGGTCCTCGGAGATGAGCCCCGCGGCCGCCTCGGTCGCCAGCTCCCGCAGCTCCGACTCGTCGGCCCGTGCCGACCGGCCGCGCAACGCGGCGGCGGCGACCCGGCCGGGGTCGGCGTCGGGGAGGTCGGCGGTGAGGTCGGTCAGGGTGCGCAGCAGCACGGCCCCTGGTCCGTCGGTACCCACAGTGCTGTCGGTGGGCTGCGGTGACAGCGCTGACGCAGGTTCGGCAGGCGCGATGGTCACGTGGAGCTCTCCCTCGCTCGGCTCTGGGCCTCATGGAGGGGATGGCACACACGGGCGCACCCGGGCAGGGTGGCGTACCGCGTCCACCGGCCCATTCCACGAGGCCCGGACGGTCGGCACCCGGCCGGACGGCTCGGGTGCACTGTCGGCAGGTCTTCGGACTCCGCGTACGACAAATGCGCACACGTCTACCGTTGCGGGACAGTTCCGGACTTGCACCGGATTCCCCTGCGGCGACAGCGAGCATGAGCATACATCTTGTGCCGCGTTTCTGAAGCAGGCCCACATCTTGTGTCGGCTCGCGGGGGCGGGGCCTAGAGTGTCAACGCGTAGGTGCGCAGCGGGAGGTCGGGGAGGGGGCACCAGTCGCGCTCCGGCGTCCGTACGAAGCCGAGGCGTTCGTAGAGCCGGTGGGCGGTCCGCATCGAGGGCGAGGAGGACAGAACGAGCCGGTCACGGCCCGCGTCCCGGGACCGCTGGACGCACGCGCGCACCAGTATCTCGCCGACGCCCCGGCCGCGCGCCGCGTGCGCGACCGCCAGCATGCGGATCTCCGTCTCGCCGTCCCGCGCGATGTCCGCCATGGGCCCGCCGGCCGGTACGAAGGTCACGCCGCCGAGGAGCCCGTCGGCGGCGCCGCCGACGGGCTGGTCCGCCACCGCCACCAATATCTCGGCGTGCGCCGCGCGCCCCGCCACGTCCCGCAGTACGGGCAGATAGCGGTCCTCCGCCCCGTAGTCCAGATGTCCGTCGTCGAGATAGGCCTGCGCGGTGAGGTCGCCCAGTGCCGCGTACTCCTCGGGGTGTGCCCGCCTGATCGTGATGTCCATGCCGCGCAGTGTGCAACAGGGACACGACAAGGGGCCGCCGGTTTTTTCCGGCGGCCCGAGTCGTGTGCGCGGTGGTACGGGTCAGTGCCCCGCGCCCGCCGTCGCCTTGGGCAGTTCCTGTATGACGCCGGGGTCGCCCGCGTCCGCCGTGTAGTCCTCCGGCGACGTCTCGTCGATGCCCTCGGGGGCCTTCAGCGCCTTCAGGACGAAGGTGAGGACCACGGTCACGACCACGTTCAGGACGAACGCGGTGAGGCCGATGTAGCCGATCTCGCCGATGCCGGGGATCGTGTCGGAGGAGCCGCCGAAGTGCTTCTGCGTGGGCGAGGCGACGCCGTACGCGGCGAGCGTGCCGTAGACCATGCCGACCACCCAGCCCGCGAGCAGCGCCCAGCGGTGGAACCACCGGGTGAACAGGCCGCCGACCAGGGCGGGCATCGTCTGCAGGATCCAGATGCCGCCAAGGAGCTGGAAGTTGATCGCGACGGTCTTGTCCATGCCGAGGACGAAGACGAGGGCGCCCACCTTCACCATGAGCGAGACCAGCTTGGAGACCTTCGTCTCCTGCTCGGGCGTCGCGTCGGGCTTGAGGAAGTCCTTGTAGATGTTCCGGGTGAAGAGGTTCGCGGCCGCGATGGACATGATGGCGGCCGGGACGAGCGCGCCGATGCCGATCGCGGCGAAAGCGACGCCCGTGAACCAGTCGGGGAACATGTCCTCGAAGAGCTGCGGGATCGCCAGCTGGCCGTTGTCGACCTTGACCCCGGCCGCGATCGCCATGAAGCCGAGCAGCGCGAGCAGGCCCAGCATCAGGGAGTACAGGGGCAGGATCGTGGTGTTGCGGCGGATCACGTTGCGGCTCTTGGAGGAGAGCGTCGCCGTGATCGAGTGCGGGTACATGAAGAGCGCGAGGGCCGAGCCGAGCGCCAGCGTCGCGTACGTCCACTGGCCGGCCTCCGGCGGCGCGAGCGCGCCGCGCGGCTTGTCGGTCGCCGGGTTGGTCTGCGAGAACGCCTCGCCCGCCTTGGCGAAGATGTCGTCGAAGCCGCCGAGCTTGATCGGGATGTAGATGATCGCGACGATGATGACGAGGTAGATCAGGCCGTCCTTCACGAACGCGATCAGCGCGGGCGCCCGCAGCCCCGACGAGTACGTGTACGCGGCGAGCACCGCGAACGCGATCAGCAGCGGCAGGTCCTTGATGAACCAGTGGGTGTCGGGGCCGCCGCCGATCCCCATGACGTCCAGGACGGCCTGGATGCCGACCAGTTGGAGCGCGATGTAGGGCATCGTGGCGAGGATGCCGGTGACCGCGACGGCCAGCGAGAGGCCCTTGGACCCGAAGCGACCGCGCACGAAGTCGGAGGTGGTCACGTAGCCGTGCTTGTGCGAGACCGACCACAGGCGCGGCAGGAAGGTGAAGATCAGCGGATAGACGAGGATCGTGTACGGCACGGCGAAGAAGCCGGCCGCGCCCGCCGCGTAGATCGCCGCGGGGACGGCCACGAAGGTGTAAGCGGTGTAGAGGTCGCCGCCGAGCAGGAACCAGGTGACCCAGGTGCCGAACGAGCGGCCGCCGAGGCCCCATTCGTCCAGGCTCTGGTCGTTCTCGGCCTTGCGCCAGCGGGCCGCGAGGAAGCCCATGACCGTGACCGCGACGAAGAAGAAGATGAAGACCGCGAGGGCGACGCCGTTGACTCCGTCGTTCATGACCGCGCCCCTTCCTTGCGTGCGCGCTGGTCACGCTGCCACAGCTTGTACGCGATCATCGTGAGCACCGTGGAGATGAGCACCCACAGCATCTGGTACCAGTAGAAGAACGGGATGCCGATGAACGTCGGTTCGATCCTGGCGTAGGAGCTCACCCACAGCATCGCCACGAAGGGCGCGACAAGGCAGACGGCGATGACCACGCGGACCGGCGTGACGACCGGTCTGTTCACTTCAGGCGCATCTGGCATAGCGCGGCTCCGTTCCCTCACTCATCCCGTGCTTAACGTGCGGGAAATCTAAGCGAGAGTCTTGATCTATGGAACCCCTGTCCGGATAACGGACGAGTGACTATGCGGTCGATGTGCCTGCTCAGCAGCAGCGGAACCCCTGCCGGGGGTCCGACTCCTGCTGGTCTGTTCGCATACGCTCAAAAGTGCGGCGGCTGGGGACGGTTACGGTCGGATGGTCCCTTCGTAAATGAGCCACATAGCGGTCGTACGCCGACTCGTCCGTCAACTCCCGCGCGTACCAACGGATCCACCGCAGGCCCCGCAGCACCCACGTCACGTGGTGAGCTCCCGCTTCTCCTCGCGTTCCCGCTCCTCCTCGAGCTCCCGCTTCTCCTCCGCCGTCGGGAAGAGCCCGGCAGGCGCGGTCAGCTTCGACTCCACGTACGGCGCTTCGCTCAGCCGCGACGCGGCGGGACGGCGGACGTGCCTGACGCACACGCGTGCCGCGTCCAGGATGACGACGACGATGAGCAGCGCGAGCGCCGCCGAAAGCACGCCGTCCACGGTGGAGTTGGTGACGACGGTGTGCATGTCGTCCATCGTCTCGGCGGGCGGCAGGATCTTGCCCTCGTCGATGGCGTCCTGGTAGTTCGCGCGCTGCTGGAAGAAGCCGACGCGCGGGTCGCTGGAGAACACCTTCTGCCAGCTCGCGGTGAGCGTCACCGTCGCGTCCCAGGCGAGCGGAATCCCGGTGATCCAGGCCCACTTGAGGCGCCCGGACTTCACGAGCAGCGTGGTGCAGACGGCGAGGGCGACGGCCGCGAGGAGCTGATTGGCGATGCCGAAGATCGGGAAGAGCTGGTTGATCCCGCCGAGCGGCTCGTGCACGCCCACCCACAGGAAGTACCCCCACAGGCCGGTGACGAGCGCACTGGTGATGACAAGACCGGGCTTCCAACTCACCTTCCTGAACGGCTTGTAGACGTTCCCCAGCATGTCCTGAAGCATGAAGCGGCCCACGCGTGTGCCCGCGTCCAGCGCGGTCAGGATGAACAGCGCCTCGAACATGATCGCGAAGTGGTACCAGAAGGCCCGCATCGAGCCGCCGGTGACCTTCGAGAAGATCTCCGACACACCGACCGCGAGCGTGGGCGCGCCGCCGGTGCGGGAGAGCAGCGAGGACTCCTCGACGTTCTTCGCGGCCTGCGCCAGATCGGCCGGCGAGATGGAGTACCCGAAGCCCGCGACGGCCTTCGACGCCTCCTGCACGGTGTCGCCGACGACGCCCGCCGGCGCGTTCATCGCGAAGTACAGGCCCGGGTCGATGATCGAGGCCGCGACGAGCGCCATGACCGCGACGGACGACTCCATCAGCATGGAGCCGTAGCCGATCATGCGGACCTGCGTCTCCTTCTGGATCATCTTCGGCGTCGTGCCCGAGGAGATCAGCGCGTGGAAGCCGGACAGCGCTCCGCAGGCGATGGTGATGAAGACGAAGGGGAAGAGCGAGCCCGCGAAGACGGGGCCGTCGCCGCGCGAGGCGAAGTCGGTCACCGGGTCCATCTTCAGCGTGGGCAGGGTGACCACGACGCCCAGCGCGAGCAGGACGATGGTGCCGATCTTCATGAAGGTGGAGAGGTAGTCGCGCGGCGCCAGGAGCATCCACACCGGCAGGATCGAGGCGACGAACCCGTACGCCACCAGCCAGATGACCAGCGTCGAGGGCGCCAGCGTGAAGGTGTCCGCGAGGGACGACTCGGCGACCCAGCGGCCCGCGACGAGCGCGAGCAGCAGCAGCGCGATGCCGATCAGGGAGACCTCGCTGACCCGGCCGGGGCGCAGGACCCGCAGGTAGAAGCCCATCAGCAGGGCGATCGGGATGGTCATCGCGATGGAGAAGGTGCCCCACGGCGACTCGGCGAGGGCGTTGACGATGACCAGCGCGAGCACCCCGAGCAGGATGATCATGATGGCGAAGGTGGCGAGCAGCGCGGCGGCCCCGCCGAACGGGCCGATCTCCTCGCGCGCCATCTGCCCGAGCGACTTGCCGTCGCGCCGCGTCGAGAAGAACAGCACGACCATGTCCTGCACGGCGCCCGCGAGGACAACGCCGACGATGATCCAGATGGTGCCGGGCAGGTATCCCATCTGGGCGGCGAGGACCGGGCCCACCAGCGGTCCGGCGCCCGCGATCGCCGCGAAGTGGTGACCGAGCAGCACGCGCCGGTCGGTCGGGTGGAAGTCGATGCCGTTGTCGAGCCGTTCGGCCGGGGTGGCGCGGGTCCTGTCGACCTTGAGGACCTTGTACGCGATGAACTTCGAGTAGAAGCGGTACGCGATGGCGTACGTGCCGAGGGCTGCCGCGACCATCCAGGCGGCGGACACCTCCTCGTCGCGGGCGAGCGCCAGGACGGTCCATCCCGTGGCGCCGACCAGCGCGACGAGGGACCAGATGACGATGGATCGAGGGTTCGCTCTGCGCACCGGGTCGTCCTCCCGCTCATCGTGCGGTGGCATTCGTCGTGCGGTGTTCATCGTGCGATGACGGGAGGAACGTAGAACAGTGGCGTGATCCGCGCCAGACCTCGGACGGGTGTCAGTCCGTGGGTCTCTTGAGGCGCGCCACGAACTTGTACCGGTCGCCCCGGTAGACCGAGCGCACCCACTCCACCGGCCGGCCGTCGCCGTCCTGCGAGTGCCGCGACAGGAGCAGCATCGGCAGGCCGACGTCGGTGCCGAGCAGGCCCGCCTCGCGCGGGGTGGCCAGTGAGGTCTCGATGGTCTCCTCGGCCTCCGCGAGGTGCACGTCGTACACCTCGGCGAGTGCCGTGTAGAGCGAGGTGTACTTGACCAGGGAGCGGCGCAGCGCGGGGAAGCGCTTCGCCGACAGGTGCGTGGTCTCGATGGCCATCGCCTCGCCGTTGGCCAGCCGGAGCCGCTCGATGCGCAGGACGCGGCCGCCCGCGCTTATGTCGAGCAGTCCCGCGAGGGTGTCGTCGGCGGTGATGTAGCCGATGTCGAGGAGCTGCGAGGTCGGCTCCAGGCCCTGGGCCCGCATGTCCTCGGTGTACGAGGTGAGTTGGAGGGCCTGCGACACCTTCGGCTTGGCGACGAACGTGCCCTTGCCCTGGATACGCTCCAGACGGCCCTCGACGACCAGTTCTTGCAGGGCCTGGCGGACCGTCGTGCGGGAGGTGTCGAACTCGGCGGCGAGCGTGCGCTCCGGGGGGACGGGGGTGCCGGGCGGCAGCGTCTCCGTCATGTCCAGCAAGTGCCGCTTCAGGCGGTAGTACTTGGGCACGCGCGCGGTGCGGCCGACCGTCGCGGCCTCGGCCGGGGGCGCGCCCACCTCGGTCCCGGTACTGCCCGCCTCAGTGCCCATGTGCTGCCTCTCCGGCTCCTGTGCTGCTGCCGTCACCGGCTCCTCCGTCTGTCGCGGCTCACATCGTGGCACGTACCGGGCCATGGGGGCGCCCCCTGGTCGAGCGAAGTCGAGAGCTTGGGGGAAGACTCTGCCTGCTCAGGTGTCGGTCCGATAACGGACGCGACAGCCCTTCTTATACACCCTTGACACCCCTAAAGGTCTAGGCCAAGCTCCCCGTACTGGTCTACACCATTAAAGACCAGGTTCCAGTCCCACGGGCAGATCTCGGTCCATTCGGTCGCTGCGGGTGGGGGGTTGACTGGCATCCCTTGAGGAGGGTGAACGTGAAGCGCAAGCTCATAGCGGCCATCGGTGTCGCGGGCATGTTGGTCTCGGTCGCGGCCTGCGGCAGTGACGACGAGGACAAGAAGTCCGGCGGGGCGGACGGCTACAAGGGCGAGACGCTGACGCTCTGGGCGATGGACGGTTCGACCCCGGACAAGTGGCAGAAGGACGTCACGGCCGCCTTCGAGAAGAAGACCGGCGCCAAGCTGAAGTTCGAAGTCCAGCAGTGGAACGGCATCCAGCAGAAGCTGACCACGGCCCTCTCCGAGGAGAACCCGCCGGACGTCTTCGAGATCGGCAACACCCAGACCGCCGCGTACGCCAAGACCGGCGGCCTCGCCGAGCTCGGCGACCTCAAGGAGTCGATCGGCGCCGACTGGACCGAGTCGATGAACAAGGCCTCGGTCATCGACGGCAAGCAGTACGCCGCCCCGTGGTTCGTCCTCAACCGCGTCGTGGTCTACAACAAGAAGATCTGGGCCGAGGCCGGCATCAAGGAGCTTCCGAAGACCCGCGCCGAGTTCCTCAAGGACCTCAAGCAGATCGGCGAGAAGACCGACGCCGAACCGATCTACATGCCCGGCCAGAACTGGTACCACTTCGTCGGCCTGACCATCGGCGAGGGCGCCGAGCTGGTCAAGAAGGACGGCGACAAGTACGTCTCCAACCTGGACGACCCGAAGGTCGCCAAGGCCATGAAGACCTACAAGCAGTTCGCGGACCTCTCCAGGGCCCCCAAGAACAAGGACGAGGCCACCCCGCAGCAGGCCGAGGTCTTCGCCAAGGGCAAGACCGGCGCCTTCATCGGCATGAGCTGGGAAGCTCCCACCGCGATCAAGGCCAACCCGAAGATCGAGAAGGACATCGGCTTCTTCACGATCCCCGGTGAGACGGCGGACAAGCCCGAGGGCGTCTTCCTCGGCGGCTCCAACCTCGCCATCGCCGCGACCAGCAAGAAGCAGGAGCTCGCCAAGGAGTTCCTCAAGATCGCGCTGTCCGACAAGTTCGAGGGCCAGTTCGCCAAGGAAGGCGGCACGATCCCGAACAAGAAGGCCCTGGAGTCCAACCTCAAGGGCAACCCGGCCGCCGAGGCCGCGGCCCCCGCCACCTCCGGCGGCGGCACCACCCCGCTGATCCCGGAGTGGGGCGCGGTCGAGAACCCGCCGAACCCGATCAAGAACTACATGACCGCCGTGCTCAACGGTAAGTCTCCTGAGGCCGCCGCCAAGCAGGTCGAGGGCGAGCTCAACAAGCGCCTGTCGCAGAAGCAGTAAGAACGCCCCTCTTGCCGGGGGCGGCGGGTGACACGCCCTCGCCGCCCCCGGCACACCTCTGCGTACCGCGATGCCCACGAAAGAGATGGCGAGCATGACCGTGCAGAAGACCGAACGGCCGCCCTCCGGCCCGACGGAGGTGCAGACACCGGCAGGCGGGCCAGGGCCGAATGCCCCGCGCAAGGGGCCCAGGCGTCTGGCCGGGCTGACGCCCTATCTGCTCCTTGCCCCCGCGATCATCGTCACCCTGCTGCTGCTCGGCTGGCCGCTGGTCAACAACGGGATGCTGTCGTTCCAGAACCTCAACATGCGGCAGTTCATTCTGCACTTGACCGAGTGGAACGGATTCGACAACTACAAGGAGGTCCTCACCGGCGAGGACTTCTGGCGGGTCACCGGCCGCTCGGTCGCCTTCACCGCCGTCAACGTCGTGCTGATCATGATCCTCGGCACGCTGGTGGGACTCCTTCTCGCGCGTCTCGGCCGGAAGATGCGCACCTTCCTCCTGGTCGGCCTCGTGCTCGCCTGGGCGATGCCCGTCGTCGCGGCGAGCACGGTCTACCAGTGGCTGTTCGCGCAGCGCTTCGGCGTCGTCAACTGGGTGCTCGCCAAGATCGGCTTCGAGTCGATGGCCGACCACGACTGGCTGGCCACGCAGTACTCGACCTTCTTCGTCGTCCTGCTGCTGATCGTCTGGATGTCCATCCCCTTCGTGGCCATCAACCTGTACGCCGCCACGACCACCATTCCCAAGGAGCTGTACGAGGCCGCGTCGCTCGACGGCGCAGGGGCCTGGAAGCAGTTCACCCAGGTCACGATGCCCTACCTGCGGCCCTTCCTCTACGCCACGACGTTCCTCGAGATCATCTGGGTCTTCAAGGCGTTCGTGCAGGTCTTCACGATCAACGAGGGCGGCCCCGACCGGCTCACCGAGATCCTTCCCGTCTACGCCTACATCGAGGGCATGGGCAACCAGCACTTCGGCATGGGTGCCGCGATCGCGCTGCTCACTATCATCATCCTGCTGGCCATCACCTCGTTCTACCTGCGGATCGTGCTCAAGCAAGAGGAGGACGAGCTGTGAAGCGCTCGCTGATGGGCCGGCTGTGGCCCAACCTGGTCGCTGTCGTCATCTTCGTCTTCTGCGTCTTCCCCGTGTACTGGATGTTCGCGACGGCCTTCAAGCCGACCGGCGACATCATCGCCGAGGACCCGGTCTGGTTCCCGACCGACGCCACCTTCGAACACTTCAAGACGGCGGTGGACGCCGACCACTTCTGGACGATGGCGGGCAACTCCCTCATCGTCACGCTCCTCGCGGTGGTCTTCTCGCTCATCATCGGCGTGACCGCGGCGTTCGCCCTGGCCCGGATGCGCTTCAAGGGGCGGCGCGGCTTCATCATCGGCTTCATGCTGGCGCAGATGGCGCCCTGGGAAGTCATGGTCATCGCGATCTACATCATCGTGCGCGACGCGGACATGCTGAACAGCCTGATCCCGCTGACCCTGTTCTACATGGTGATGATCCTGCCCTTCACCCTCCTCACGCTCCGTGGCTTCGTCGCCGCCGTGCCCAAGGAGCTGGAGGAGTCCGCCATGGTCGACGGCTGCACCCGCATGCAGGCCTTCCGCCGGGTGATCCTGCCGCTGCTCGCGCCGGGCCTGATGTCGACCTCACTCTTCGGCTTCATCACCGCCTGGAACGAGTTCCCGCTGGTCCTCGTGCTCAACAAGGAAGCCGGGTCCAAGACCCTGCCGGTGTGGCTCTCCAGCTTCCAGACCAACTTCGGCGACGACTGGGGCGCCACCATGGCGGCCGCCTCGCTCTTCGCCGTCCCGATCCTCATCCTCTTCGTCTTCCTGCAGCGCAGGGCCGTCAGCGGCCTGACCGACGGCGCAGTGAAGGGATAACGCCTGATGACGACACTCACGACGCACGCCGGTGACACCCTCACCCGCAACGCCCTGGCCGTCCTGCAGCCCGGCTTCGACGGCACCACCGCCGCCCCGGACTGGCTGCGCCGCCGGATCGGCGAAGGTCTCGCCTCCGTCAGCCTCTTCGGCCGCAACGTGCAGAACGCCGATCAGGTGGCCGCCCTCACCGCGCAGCTGCGCGCCGAGCGTGACGACCTCCTGATCGCCATCGACGAGGAGAGCGGCGACGTCACCCGCCTGGAGGTGCGCACCGGCTCCTCCTACCCGGGCAACCACGCGCTCGGCGCCGTCGACGACACGACGCTGACCCGTGAGGTCGCCGCCGACCTCGGCCGGCGCCTCGCCGCCTGCGGCATCAACCTCAACTGGGCGCCGTCGGCCGACGTCAACGCCAACCCCGACAACCCCGTCATCGGCGTACGCTCCTTCGGCTCGGACCCCGAACTGGTGGCCCGGCACACCGCCGCGTACGTCGAGGGCATGCAGTCGGCCGGCGTCGCCACCTCCGCCAAGCACTTCCCGGGGCACGGCGACACCGCGATCGACTCGCACCACTCCGTGCCGGTCATCGACGTCGACCGGGATGTCCTGAACTCCCGTGACCTGGCCCCCTTCCGCGCCGCCATCGCCGCCGGCACCCGGGCCGTGATGAGCGCCCACGTGCTGGCCCCGGCCCTGGACCCGGACAACCCCGGCACGCTCTCCCGCCGCATCCTGACCGGCCTGCTCCGCGAGGAGTTCGGCTACGACGGCCTCATCGTCACCGACGGCATGGACATGCAGGCGATCGCCGGCACCTACGGCTTCGAGCGCGGCTGTGTCCTCGCCATCGCTGCCGGCGCCGACGCGATCTGCACGGGGGGCGGGCCCTCGGACGAGGGAACCGTGCTGCGGCTGCGGGACGCCTTCGTCGCGGCGGTCCGCTCGGGCGAACTGCCCGAGGAACGTCTCGCCGACGCGGCCGACCGCGTCCGGGCCCTGGCGGGCTGGGCCGTCGCATCGCGGACTCCGGGCACGGCCGACCGCCCGGGGAGCGCGCCCGACTCGGGGATCGGTCTGGTCGCGGCCCGCCGCGCGCTGACCGTCACCCGCGGCGCGACCTACGCGGCCCCGGTCACCGAGGCCCCCTACGTCGCCACCTTCTCCCCGCTCCCCAACATCGCGGTCGGCGACGAGACCCCCTGGGGCGTCACCGCCGAACTGGAGCGCCGCTTCCCCGGCACCGAGTCGGGCACCTTCTCCGGCGACGGCGCGGGCGTCCGGGCCCTCGCGGCGGCGGGCGAACGCCGCATCGTGGCCGTGGTCCGCGACGCGCACCGCCACGCCTGGATGGCGCAGGCCGTGGACACCCTCGTCTCGGCCCGCCAGGACACGGTCGTCGTGGAGATGGGCGTCCCCCAGTCCGCCCCGGCCGGCGCCCTCCACATCGCGACGCGCGGTGCGTCGCGGGTCTGCGGCGAGGCGGCGGCGGAGGCCATCGTCGCAGGCTGACCCACCCACCCCGCGAAGCCCACCCCGCGAAGCCCACAACGCGAAGCCCACCACGTGAGAGGGGCGCCCCCGGCCGGGGGCGCCCCTCTCACTGTCCGTCGTCCTGCAGACCTGCCAGTTCTACAGTCCGGTCAGTTCTTACAGTCCCTGCCAGTCCGGCTTGTTCGCGTACGTGTGCCGGAAGTAGTCCGCGAGCTTCAGCTTGGACGCGGCGGCCTCGTCCACCACGACCGTGGCGTGCGGGTGCAGCTGGAGCGCGGAGGCGGGCACGACCGAGGCGACAGGACCCTCCACCGTCGCGGCCACCGCGTCCGCCTTGCCCTCACCCGTGGCGAGCAGCACCAGGTGCCGCGCCTCCAGGATCGTCCCGATCCCCTGGGTGATGACGTGGTGCGGAACCTGCTCGATGTCCCCGTCGAAGAAGCGCGCGTTGTCCACCCGCGTCTGCTCCGTCAGCGTCTTGATGCGCGTACGGGAGGCGAGCGACGAGCACGGCTCGTTGAACCCGATGTGCCCGTCCGTGCCGATCCCGAGCAGCTGGAGGTCCACGCCTCCGGCCTCGGCGAGCGCCTTGTCGTACGCCACACACGCCGCCTGCACGTCCTCGGCGCTGCCGTCAGGACCCATGAAGGATGCCTCGCTCAGCCCGAGCGGCTCGACGACCTCACGAAGGACCACGGAGCGGTACGACTCGGGGTGCCCGGGCGGCAGCCCCACGTACTCGTCGAGCTGGCAGATGCGCGCCCGCGTGGCGTCCACGGCACCGGACGCGACCTTGGCGGCCAGCGCTTCGTAGATGGGCAGCGGGGTGGAGCCGGTGGCGACACCGAGCAGGGCGTCAGGCTTACGGCGCACCAGGGCGGCCATGGCCTCCGCGATGAGCTCGCCGCCTGCCTTGGCGTCCGGGACGATGACAACTTCCACGCTGGGGCCTGCCGATCTGAAGTGGGGTCTCAAGCGGACTGGTGGTATAGACCAATCTAGCAGAGCTGCCCGGAACCGCGCCGCCCGATCGGCCGATTCCTCCGGCCCCCGCGGCGGCCATTTCTCCCGTCTCCGATCCATGCTCGGCTCTCCCTGCCGCCTCCGCCCGTCGAGCGGCAGCGACCCCCGCGCCCCCGCCCTCCCCGCCCGTCCCTCCGGGGCCCGCCACGGGGGGTCCGCCGTCACGCCCCCAGCATCGATCCGCCCGTCGCGTCGATGTACTGACCGGTGACCCACCGTGCGTCGTCCGAGGCCACGAAGGAGACGACGTCCGCCACGTCGTCGGGCTGGCCTATGCGGCCGAAGGTCGAGTACCCCGCCATCTCCGCGCGCTGCGCCTCGGGGATGCCGTCCATCATTTCCGTCTGGATGATGCCGGGCGCGACCGCGTTGACCGTGATCCCGCGCGGGCCGAGCTCCTGGGCCAAGGTGTGCGTCAGCACGTTCACCGCGCCCTTCGTCATCGAGTACGCCACGGTGACCGGGAAGGCGATGCGCGTGACGCCCGACGAGATGTTGATGATCCGTCCGCCGTCGCGCAGCCGGTCGAGCCCCTTCTGGACGACGAAGAACAGCGCCTTGGTGTTGACCGCGAACACGCGGTCGTACTCCTCCTCGCGCACCTCTGTCACGTGGCTGTACAGACCGATGCCCGCGTTGTTCACCAGGATGTCCAGACCGTCCGCGTGCCGGTCGAACTCCGTCCAGAGCGCCTCGGCGTCACCGGGCACCCCCAGCTCCGCTCCGATCGCGAAGGCGGAGCCGCCCGCCGCCTCGATCGCGGCCACCGTCTCCTTCGCCGCCACCTCGTTGCTGCCGTAGTGCACGGCGACCCGCGCCCCGTCCCGGCCGAGCCGCTCGGCGATGCTCCGCCCGATGCCCCGGCTGCCACCGGTGACCAGCGCCGTCCTGCCCGCGAGCTTGCCCTGCTGGTTCCCCTCGAACGCACCCATGTCAGGCGCCCCCTCTTTCTCTAGTGGTCGCTACAGAAAGAACGCTACCCCACACCCGGCCTCTTTTGCTAGTGCCCGCTATACAATTCACCCATGGCGACGAAACAGCGTGGACGCCCCCGCTCCTTCGACCGCGAGACGGCTCTGGAGCAGGCGATCCGTACGTTCTGGGAGAACGGGTACGAGGCGACGTCCGTCGCGGATCTCACGCGCGTCATGGGCATCGGGGCCCCCAGCCTCTACGCGGCGTTCGGCGACAAGCGAAAGCTCTTCGACGAGGTCGTCGTGCGGTACGGGGCGACGCACGGAGCCTTCGGCGGCCGCGCCTTCGAGGAGGAGCCGACCGTGCGGGCCGCTGTGTCGCGGATGCTGCACGAGGCCGCGGCCGAGTTCACGCACCCGGACCGCCCCCGCGGCTGCCTCGTCATCACCGCGGCCACCAACTGCACGACGCCGGAGGTGGAGGAGACCCTGCGCGAGCGGCGGAACGCCACCGTGGCGGGCTTCGAGTCCCGTATCCGCGCGGCCGTCGCGGCGGGGGAGCTGCCCGACCACACCGATCCCGTGGCTCTCTCCCGTTTCACGGCGGCGGTCTTCCAGGGAATGTCACAGCAGGCCAGGGACGGCGCCACCAGGGACGATCTGGAGGCGGTGGCCGATCTCGCCATGCAGGCGTGGCCGCGACAGCAACAAACATCCGTCGACGCATAGACACAGGAGAATGGTCTAGTCCACAATGCGTGGGTAAAGCCTCCGCTCTTCCCGCACAGAAGAGCGGATCGAGGAGCCGGCGCTCTCTGCCCTGACCGCGTCGGGATCCTCGACGATCGGCTGTTCAGTACCGCACATTCTGGCGGCCGATGCACCTGAAGGGCTGCGGTGCCGTGGGCGGGTTGAGGGTCCCGCCCTGGCGCCGCGGCTCGTCGGGAACGTACGAACCCTCCGGAACCGACGTACGAATCCTCCGGAACTGCGGGGCGCTGCCCCACCGGACGCGAAAGGTACGCTCGCACACGTGCCCTCCATGAACGACCTCGTACGCCAGCACACCGCTCTCGGTGACTCCGATCTCGAGTGGCTCCATCTGCTGGTATCGGAGTGGCAACTGCTCTCCGACCTCTCCTTCGCCGACCTGGTGCTCTGGGTGCCCACGCGCGACGGGGCCCGCTACGTCTCCGTGGCGCAGATGCGGCCCAACACCGGCCCCACCTCCTATCAGGACGACATGGTCGGGCACCTCGTGCCGCGCGGCCGCCGCCCGCTCCTCGACGCCGCCCTGGACGAGGGCCGCATCGTGCGCGAGGGCGACCCGGAGTGGCGTGAAGAGGTCCCGGTGCGCGTCGAGTCCATTCCCGTACGCAGGGAAGGGCGGGTCCTGGGCGTCATCGCCCGCAACACCAACCTGCTCACCGTGCGCACCCCTTCGCGTCTCGAACTGACCTACCTCCAGTCGGCGTCGGACCTAGCACAGATGATCGCGGCGGGGTCGTTCCCGTTCCAGGGGCAGCAGGTCGACATGGACGCCTCCCCGCGCGTGGGCGACGGTCTGCTGCGGCTCGACGCCGACGGCGTCGTGCAGTACGCGTCGCCGAACGCGCTCTCCGCGTACCACCGTCTCGGTCTCGCGTCGGACCTCGTCGGCCACCACTTGGGTACGGCGACGGCCGAACTCGCCCCGTCCCGCGGGCCGGTGGACGAGGCGCTGGCCAAACTGGCGAGCGGCTGGGCGCCGCGCGAGTTCGAGATCGAGGGCGGCGACGGAGTCATCCAGCTGCGCGCGATCCCGCTCAAACCCAAGGGCCCCCGCATCGGTTCCCTCGTCCTCGTGCGCGACGTCACCGAACTCCGCCGTCGCGAGCGGGAGTTGATCACCAAGGACGCGACCATCCGGGAGATCCACCACCGGGTGAAGAACAACCTCCAGACGGTCGCCGCGCTGCTGCGGCTGCAGGCCCGCCGCATCGACTCGGTGAAGGGTCGCGAGGCTCTCGAAGAAGCCGTGCGCCGCGTCGGTTCCATCGCGATCGTCCACGAGACGCTCTCCCAGAATCTCGACGAGCGCGTGGAGTTCGACGAGATCGCCGACCGGGTGCTCGCGATGGTCGCCGAGATCTCGCCCGGCAAGGTCGCGGGCCGGCGCACCGGTCGCTTCGGAATCCTGGACGCGGAGGTCGCGACGCCGCTGTCGATGGTGCTCACGGAGATTCTGCAGAACGCTCTGGAGCACGGCTTCCGCGAGGGGGACACCGGCACGGTCGAGGTGTCCGCCGTGCGGGGCGGCACCAGCAAGGAAGTGCGACTGCTCATCACCGTCCAGGACGACGGCATCGGCCTGCCCGAGGACTTCGACCCGCACCGCTCCGGCAATCTCGGCCTGCAGATCGTCCGCACACTCGTCGAAGGGGAGCTCGGCGGCACCTTCGACATGGTCCGCGCCCCGGAGCGCGGTACGCGCGTGATCCTGGACATTCCGGTGCGCGGAGACAAGTAGCGTCGGCGAACGGTCGAGCGGGGCGGACGGTCGAGCGGGGCGGACGGAACACGACAGACGAAAGCAGTGAGCCCCGGACCTGTGTGGTCCGGGGCTCACTGCTCACGTTGCGATGCGCATCGGGGGTACTGCGCGGCTGCGGCTCGGGGGCGGGAGTTGCGTACTCGCTGTACGCGCCGCCAAGCTCAGGCTCGTGGGGGGCGTGAGCGTCAGGCGCTGGCCTGGCGTGCACGGTTGCGAGCGGCGCGGCGCTTCATTGCACGGCGCTCGTCCTCGCTGAGGCCACCCCAGACGCCGGAGTCCTGGCCGGACTCGAGCGCCCACTGCAGGCACTGCTCCATGACGGGGCAGCGGCGGCAGACGGCCTTGGCTTCCTCGATCTGCAGCAGCGCAGGACCGGTGTTGCCGATGGGGAAGAAGAGCTCGGGGTCTTCCTCGCGGCAAACGGCGTTGTGACGCCAGTCCATGGCTGCTACCTCTCCTTGGTATTACATGCGGGTTGCTTGTGAATGTGAACGCTTTCACGAATCCCCCCGCACGGGAAGGGCCGACGCCCAGTTGCCTGGTGTGGACCTGTGGTGGAGGAGGGGTTCTGGCTCTCTGTGGGGCCGATGTTGCGGGCCGTCCCGATCGCCATGTAGAGATTCGCAAACCTCGGCGGCGGATACAACCCCTTCAGGAAAGTTTTTTTTGATTCCTCAGTGTCGACTGGGTCACAGCCGTACTTCCATGGGGTGGACCCTGGCCTAAACGTTCGAGTGAAAGGACTTTAGCCCCTTCTACTCACACAATCACACGCAGTGCACGGCGTACGCCTGTGAACGTCACGCTCGTCCGCAGCCCCAAGTGGTCACCGTCCATCTGGAGGGGCAGGGGCACCTTCGAATGCAAGGTGAAGTCCGTGAGGTCGTGGAGCGTGACCGCGTGCTTACCGTGCGGTCCGCGTTCCGGCGTCGACGTCAGGAGCTGGGTGCCGTACCGGGCCACGGCGGCCGTCGAGAGCTTCTTCAGACCCAGCACGTCAAGGCCGGTGTCGAAGGAGGCGCGCGGGGACGCGTACAGAGGGCGATTGCCCAGGTAGGAGTAGGGGGAGGTGTTGCAGACTATCGACAGCACCAGGTCGGTCACCGGGTCCTCGCCGGGCCGCTCCAGCGTGATCATCCCGTGCCTGCGGTGGGGCTCGTCGATGAACTGGCGGAGCACCTGGCGCACATAGAGGGCATGGGTCGAGCGCCGGCCGAGCTCGCGCTGCTGTTCGACTCTGCCCACCACGCCGCCGTCGAAGCCGAGACCCGCGCAGAACGTGAACCAGCGCGAGGGCACCGCCTCGTCCTCGGTGCCCGGCGTGCCGCCCGCGATGCCCAGGCCCACCGTGCGCTCACTGCCCTCGCGCAAGGCGTCCAGCAGGGCGCCGGTGGCCTCCACGGCGTCGTTCGGCAGCCCCAGGGCGCGTGCGAAGACATTGGTGGAGCCGCCGGGGACGACGGCGAGGCGGGGGAGGCGGTCCGGATCGGGGCCGTGGTGCAGCAGTCCGTTGACGACCTCGTTGACGGTGCCGTCGCCGCCGAGGGCCACGACGAGCTCGATGTCCTTGCTCTCCGCGGCCTGCCGGCCGAGGTCCCTGGCGTGGCCGCGGTACTCCGTGGTGACCGCGTCGAGTTTCATCTCGCTCGCCAGTGCGTGGACCAGCACATCACGCGTACGCGCACTGGTGGTGGTAGCCGCCGGGTTGACCACGAGAAGTGCACGCATGCGAAGCAGACTACCTAGCGCTCTTTACACGGCCTAGACCGAGGTGCCGGGGCGGACACCCCCGGAGCTACCCTGCTGGGGTGAGTACTGAGCGGAAAACCACCCCCGAAGCCCCGGAGTCGCCCGAGCCGGGCACGCGACCCGCGCGGGTGACCGCCGCCGCTGTCCTGGTCGCGCTGGAGGGCGTCGCCCTCCTTGTCGGGGGCGTGTACATGCTCGTGATGGGCCTCGCCGGATCGCCCGACGACCCGCGCACGGCCGCGACCGGGGGCGTCACCCTGATCGTCCTCGCGCTGCTCCCGCTGCTCGCGGCGCGCGGGCTGCTGAAGCTGCGCAGGTGGAGCCGCGGGCCCGCGATCATCACGCAGGTCATGGCGCTTCCGGTGGCCTGGCAGATGCTGCAGGCCGACAGTGCGGCGATCCCGGCCGGCATCGCCCTCGCGGCCGCGGCGGTCGCCTCGCTCGTCCTCCTGGTTAACCCGGTGACGACCGAGGCCCTTGGAATCCAGGGCCCCGGCAGCGTGCAGGACCAGAAATAGTCCGCTACGGAGAGTGACTACTCCTCGACGAGGAGCTTCTCCCGCAGCTGTGCGAGGGTGCGCGCCAGCAGGCGGGAGACGTGCATCTGGGAGATGCCGACCTCCTGCGCGATCTGCGACTGGGTCATGTTGCCGAAGAAGCGCAGGAGCAGGATGCGCTTCTCGCGCGGCGGCAGGTCCTCCAGGAGGGGCTTGAGCGACTCGCGGTACTCGACGCCCTCCAGGGCCTCGTCCTCGGCGCCCAGGGTGTCCGCGACGGCCGGGGACTCGTCGTCCGTGTCGGGGACGTCCAGGGACAGCGTGGAGTAGGCGTTGGCCGACTCCAGGCCCTCCAGGACCTCCTCCTCGGAGATGGCCAGCTTCTCGGCCAGCTCGTGCACGGTGGGGGAGCGGCCGTGCAGCTGGGACAGCTCGGCCGTCGCCGTCGTCAGCGCGAGACGCAGTTCCTGGAGGCGCCGCGGAACGCGGACCGCCCACCCCTTGTCGCGGAAGTGCCGCTTGATCTCACCGACGACGGTCGGTGTCGCGTACGTGGAGAACTCGACGCCGCGCTCCGGGTCGAAGCGGTCCACGGACTTGATCAGGCCGATCGTGGCGACCTGGGTGAGGTCGTCCAGGGGCTCGCCGCGGTTGCGGAAGCGGCGGGCCAGGTGCTCGACGAGCGGCAGATGCATGCGGACCAGCTGGTTGCGCAGCTCCGCGTACTCCCGACTGCCGCCGTCCAGGGTGCGCAGCTCGATGAACATCGCGCGTGCGCCGCTGCGGTCCTGCGGATCGTGCCGGCCGTGCTGGTGCTCGCTCATGTTTCCCGCCCGTCGCCCGCCGCCCCGGCCGGAGAGCTGCTTGAGCTCGTCCTTGGCGGTCGGCTCTGCCTGCTCCGACACATCGGCCACCCTCAGCGGACCCGGCTGGTCCGGCTCCTCCGGGTGCGGTTTGGCCTGCTGCTCGGGGATTCCGGTGGTCATACGGCGCAACCCCTCCCTGCCGGCGGCGGGCAGACCCTGTGTGCCGCGCTCTTCGTCCCGCACCGGCCCGTCCCCGTCCCTCACGCCGGCCCGGGTCCCGCGCCGCGCTTCTTGTAGAGACTGATCGAGACGGTGTTGTCCTCGGCGACGGTCGAGTCCACCTGGCCCGCGAGGGCCGACAGCACCGTCCAGGCGAAGGTGTCCCGCTCCGGGGCCCGGCCGTCGGTCGTGGGCGCCGAGACCGTCACCTCCAACGAGTCGTCGACGAGCCTGAAGACGCAGCTGAGCACCGAGCCGGGCACGGCCTGCTGGAGCAGGATCGCGCAGGCCTCGTCGACCGCGATGCGGAGGTCCTCGATCTCGTCGAGAGTGAAGTCCAAACGCGCCGCGAGGCCGGCAGTCGCCGTCCGCAGCACCGACAGGTAGGCACCCGCAGCCGGAAGGCGGACTTCCACGAAGTCCTGATTCCCGGGCTCGCCTGCGATCTGGGACACCCTCACCTCCAAGGTGGTACAAGCACTTTCGGGGTTCCGGGTCCGCCGCCGTGCGGTGGTCCGGACTGCGTCACACGGGTAACGCACCACGTCGTTCTGCGGTGACGCTACCGCGCTCCCCAGCTCCGTGTCCCGGGGACCCCGCCTGATGCTGTCACTCATAGTAAGCCTATGAGTACGGACAGTGGCTAGGGGTCGCGCAAGCCCAATTGGAAAGAACAAGCGCCGGGTTGACGTACCCAGGCGTCAGACGATCGAACCGTCCACAAAGCACCAGCGCCAGCTCTCGCCCGGCTCGAAGGTCCTCATCACAGGGTGTGAGGTCTCCTTGAAATGCGCCGTCGCGTGCTGGAAGGGCGACGAGTCGCAGCAGCCGACATGACCGCACTCCAGGCACAGCCGCAACTGGACGGGGTGGCTGCCGGCCGCCCGGCACTCGAGACACGTATCGCTCAGCGGTGACACCTCGGGGTGCGGCAGCGCTGCGACATGCGGGCACTCGTTCATGATTGCCAGGTTACGACGGGAACACGGAGGGCGGAGGGGTCTGCCGATGGACGTATTGCCCCTGGTGGGACTGATCGCGGCGAGCGCCGTGGTGGCCGGGGCGGCGCGCAGGACCCCGGTGCCGGCACCGCTGCTCCTGGTCGCGGTGGGGCTCGCCGCCTCCTACCTGCCCGGAGTGCCCGACTACCACCTCGATCCGCACATCGTGCTGCCGCTGCTCCTGCCGCCACTGCTGCACACGGCCGCCCTGGAGAGCTCCTATCTGGACCTGCGCGCCAACATCAGGCCCGTCGCGCTGCTCTCGGTCGGGTACGTCCTCTTCGCCACGCTCGCCGTCGGCTGGCTCGCCTACCTGCTCATCCCCGACCTGCCGCTGACCGCCGCGCTCGTCCTCGGCGCCGTGATCGCGCCCCCGGACGCGGTCGCGGCGACCGCCATCGCGCGCAGGGTGGGGCTCCCCTCGCGGATCACCACGATCCTGCAAGGCGAGTCCCTGGTGAACGACGCGACCGCGATCACCGCCTACAAGGTGGCCCTCGCGGCGGCGGTCGGCGAGGGCGCCAGCTGGTCGGGCGGGGTCCGGGAGTTCCTGGTGGCCGCGGTCGGCGGCGTCGGCGTCGGGCTGCTCCTGATGGTGCCGATCCACTGGCTGCGCACCCACCTCAAGGAGGCGATGCTGCAGAACACGCTGTCCCTGCTCATCCCCTTCGTCGCGTACGCCGCCGCGGAACAGGTCGGTGCCTCCGGAGTGCTCGCCGTGGTCGTCGTCGCCCTCTACCTGGGCCACCGCTCCTGGCAGGTCGACTTCGAGACGCGGCTGCAGGAGGCCGCGGTGTGGAAGGTCGTCGCGTTCATCCTGGAGTCGGCGGTCTTCGCGCTCATCGGACTGCAGCTGCCCGTCGTCCTCAGGGGGCTCGGCGAGTACAGCGTGGCGCAGGCCGTCTGGTACGCGGTCGGGGTCTTCGTCTTCGTCGTGGTGGTGCGCTTCGTGTGGTCGTATCCGGCGACGTATCTCCCGCGCGGGGTGTCGGCGCGGATCAGGGAGCGCGAGGGCGACATGGACTGGCGGCGGCCGCTGATCGTCAGCTGGGCCGGGATGCGCGGCGTGGTCTCGCTGGCCATCGCCTTCTCGATCCCCCTCGTCATGGACGACGGAGAGCCCTTCCCGGCGCGCAACCTTGTCCTGTTTCTTACGTTCACCACGGTGATCGGGACGCTCGTCGTGCAGGGACTCTCGCTGCCGTGGCTGATCCGTGTCCTGAAACTGCCCGGCCGTGACGCGCAGGCGCAGACGCTCGCCGAGGCGCAGGCGCAGAACGCCGCCTCCCAGGCCGCGGAGGCCCGGGTGGAGGAACTCATGCGGGACGAGCGCAATGGCCTGCCACAGCCCCTCCAGGACCGTCTGCGCACCGTTCTGGAGCGGCGGCGCAACTCCGTGTGGGAGCGTCTTGGCCAGCCCAACCCGGTGACGGGGGAGTCCGCGGACGACACCTACCGCCGGCTGGCGCGCGAGGCGATCGCCGCGGAGCGCGAGGTGTTCGTGAAGATGCGGGACGAGCGGCGCATCGACGACGAGATGATGCGGACGCTGCTGCGCAAGCTGGACCTGGAGGAGGCGGCCGCCCACCGGGAGATCGAGGACTGAGGCGCCTACTGGGGCCTCAGCCCTGGAGGGCGTCGCGCGTGCCGGTGATCACCGCGGTGAGGCGGGTGCCGGGCCGGAAGGCGCCCTCTTCGGAGAGGACGGTCAGGGCGTACAGGAGCTTGGCGACGTAGAGGTGTTCCACGGAGAGGCCGGTTTCGGGGCCGTGGCGGTCCTCGAAGTCCTCGGCGAAGGCGATGAGCTCGGGCGGGGTGCGGGCGTAGCCGCCCCAGTGGAAGCGCTCGTCCAGGGCCCAGTTGGCGGTCGGTTCGCCGAACGTTCCTCGTTGCAGGGCCGCTATGTCGTCGCCCAGAAAGCCGCCTTTGAGGACCGGTATGCCGAGGGCCTGCCGGTCCGGACCGAGTCCGGCGGCCAGCCCCGCGAGGGTGCCGCCGGTGCCGCACGCCACGGCCGCCACGTCGGTGTGCCCGCGCAGCTCCTCGCCGAGCGCCGTGCAGCCCCGCACGGCAAGGGTGTTGCTGCCGCCCTCGGGGACCACGTACGCGGCCGGGGCGTCCGTCGCACGAAGGATCGCCGTCAGGGTCTCCGGTTCGGTCTTCCGCCGGTACGTCGCCCGGTCGACGAAGTGCAGGCGCATGCCGTCGGACACGCAGCGCCGCAGAGACGGGTTCAGGGGGCGGTCCGCGAGTTCGTCGCCGCGGACGACGCCGATCGTGGCGAAGCCCAGGAGGCGGCCCGCCGCGGCGGTGGCGCGCAGATGGTTGGAGTAGGCGCCGCCGAAGGTGAGGAGAGTGTCGTGGCCCGCGTCGGCGGCGGCCCGCAGATTCAGGACGAGCTTGCGGTACTTGTTGCCCGGCAGGTCCCGGTGGATCAGATCGTCCCGCTTGAGCAGCAGCTCGACGCCGCGGCGCGCGAAGCGCTCGTCCTCGATGCGCTGCAGCGGGGACGGCAGCCGGGGGCGCAGACCGTCGGGCGGGGTGGGACACACCCCGCCATTGTCTCCCCTGGCACGGGGTCCGACAGGGGGAGCCCTTCGCCGTGGGCTCCCCGGGCGTTGCTCGGCGCCTGTGGCGCCTACTTGAGGCGTTCCTCGATGCGGGCGCGCATCGAGTCCATCGTGAAGCCGCGCGGGTCGACCTTGCCCGGCTGCCACTCCAGGTGGCCGATCACCGAGCGTTCCGTCCAGCCGTGCACACGGCAGACCGCCGCCGAGACTCTCTCGATGGCGTCCAGCTGAGCCTCGGGCCACGGGTCCTCGCCGTCGCCGAGGTTCTCGCACTCGAAGCCGTAGAAGTGGCGGTTGCCGTCGGTGTTCGACTCATTGTCCGGAGGCAGGCGCTTCTCGGCGATGACCGCGCGGAGCACGTCGTCGTCGCCGAGCCCCGCGTGGTTGGCGCGGCCGTACCCGACGAGGTGGACACAGCCGTCCTTGGTGATGACGCCGTGGCAGAGCGGCCCGGGGAGCGAGGCGAAGCCGTCGCGGCAGATCTCCACCGTGCGCTCGCTGCCCGATGTCACGGTGTGGTGGATCACCACTCCGTGCACGGGCCCCCAGGGGCCCTTGTGGTTTCGGTTGTGGTGCTTCCAGTCGCCGACCTCGACGACGGTCACGCCTTCGTCCCGCAGGGCCTCGAG
Source organism: Streptomyces sp. NPDC093510 (assembly GCF_040683555.1). Classification (NCBI taxonomy): domain Bacteria; kingdom Bacillati; phylum Actinomycetota; class Actinomycetes; order Kitasatosporales; family Streptomycetaceae; genus Streptomyces; species Streptomyces sp. NPDC093510. The sequence goes on along the minus strand of NZ_JBFBEE010000009.1, from coordinate 169,736 downwards.
GAACGTGCCCGCGGACATGGGTGGGGCCATGACCGCCTCCTTTGCAAGGCGCGACGGCCGCCGGTCGCGGACCGCCTCGTACGCCCTGCTTGTACCGGAACTCCGGTGCCCGGACCAGTTGTTCGGAACTGAACCGTGTCCTGTTCGGGCACCGTGCGAGCCGATCCGGTCAGTTGCCGTGCAGGAAGGCGTCGCCGTGTGTCGCGATGTGGGACTCCACGGCCTGCAGCGCCTGCTGGGTGGCCTGGGAGGAGCCGGTGCCCCGGCGCTCCGCGTAGTACGCGGCGCCGAGCTTCTTCAGGAGGGCGTCGCCGGCCCGCTTCTCCTGCACCTCGTCGATCTTCTGCTTGCCCTGCGTGAGGCCCCGCTGGGCCTGCTCTCTGGCGCGATCCAGGAAGCCTGCCATTGCTGTCTCCTGCCGATGGGTGCGAAAGGTCCGGGAGCCGCGCGGGTGCGCGTTTTCCCGTGTGGGGGTCCAACGGTGACGCGGATCTTGGAGTTCCCCGTGTGACTCCGAGCCCATCAGGCTGCCCGGCGCGACACCTCCCGAGTTGCCCCGAACGGGTGGAAACGCCCCTCCTGCCCCGCTGGAGCGTGATCCATTCCCGCTCTTTTGTGTAATGGCGCGGCCACGATCCGTGCTGGAAGGGTGGGGCGGGCAGATCCACCGAAGGCAAACAGATCCACCGAAGGCAAGTAGATCCACCGCAGGCAGCAGAGCACCGCAGGTATTCGGGAGGGCAAAGCCAATGTCGGTAGGCGAAGAGATCCGTACTGAGTCGGAGAAGCCGCAGCAGAGTCTCGGCACATCCGCCGCGCGGAATCTGGCCACCACCACCAAATCCGCCCCGCAGATGCAGGAGATCAGCTCCCGCTGGCTGCTGCGGATGCTGCCCTGGGTCCAGGTGCAGGGTGGTACGTACAGGGTGAACCGAAGGCTGAGCTACTCGGTCGGTGACGGCCGGGTGACCTTCGTGAAGACCGGCGACCGGGTGCAGGTCATCCCGGCGGAGCTCGGCGAGCTGCCGGTGCTGCGCGACTTCGACGACCAGGAGGTGCTCGCGGAGCTTGCGCAGCGCTGCCAGCAGCGGGAGTTCGCCGCGGGCGAGGTCCTGACGTCCTTCGGCAGCCCGTCGGACGAGGTGTTCCTGCTCGCGCACGGCCGCGTCGAGAAGGTCGGCACGGGTCCCTACGGGGACGACACGGTGCTCGAGACACTCGCCGACGGCTCCTACTTCGGCGAACAGGCGCTCATCGACCCCGAGACCATCTGGGAGTACACGGCGCGTGCGGTGACCGCGTGCACGGTCCTCGCGCTGCCCCGCCAGGACCTCGAGCAGGTCGCCGAGCGCAGCGAGTCACTCCGAAACCACCTCCAGCGCCTCCGGTCCATCCCGGCACAGCGCACCAACAGGTTCGGCGAGGCGCCCATCGACCTGTCGGCGGGCCACGTCGGCGAGGCCGTGCTGCCGGGCACCTTCGTGGACTACGAATCGGCCCCGCGTGAGTACGAGCTGAGCGTCGCCCAGACCGTGCTGCGCATCCACACGCGCGTGGCCGACCTCTACAACCAGCCGATGAACCAGACCGAACAGCAGTTGCGGCTGACCGTCGAGGCGCTCAAGGAGCGCCAGGAGCACGAACTCATCAACAACCGCGAGTTCGGCCTCCTGAACAACTGCGAGTACGACCAGCGGATCCAGCCGCACGACGGCGTCCCCAGCCCGGACGACCTGGACGAGCTGCTCAGCCGCAGGCGCGGTTCCAAGCTCTTCCTCGCGCACCCGCGCGCGATTTCCGCGTTCGGCCGCGAGCTCAACAAGCGCGGACTCGTCCCCGAGACCATCGACATGGGCGGGAACAGGATCCCGACCTGGCGCGGGGTGCCGATCTTCCCGTGCAACAAGATCCCGGTGACCGAGGCGAGCACGACGTCCATCATCTGCATGCGTACGGGCGAGGAGGAGCAGGGCGTCGTCGGCCTGCGCCAGACCGGCATCCCGGACGAGATCGAGCCGAGCCTGTCCGTACGGTTCATGGGCATCAGCGAGCAGGCGATCATCTCGTACCTGGTGTCGACCTACTACTCCGCGGCCGTGCTCGTTCCCGATGCGCTCGGCGTCCTGGAGAACGTCGAGATCGGCCGCTGGAGGTGACTCCGCGGCCGTGTCCACGGGCGCGGCACGGGGTACACCCCCTCCGTACGCGCCCACAGGCCGAGGAACCGCCACCGTCCGCATCCTTCGCGGGGTGAGTCCATGACGGACACGACGACGGACACGGCAGGCACGGTGGACGTGAGGGGGCGCATCCCGGAGCAGGGCGACGGGTGCGAGGCCGCGGACATCCTGGCGGCGGTGCGGACGCACGTGGACCCGGAGCTGCGCAGGGCGATCGACACGCTGCCCGGCTCGCTGCGCGGGGTCGCGCTCTACCACTTCGGGTGGGAGCACGCGGACGGCACACCGGCCCGCGGGAACGCGGGCAAGGCCATCAGGCCCGCGCTCGTGCTCACCGCGGTGCGGGCGCTCGGTGGGGACCCCGCGCCGGCCGTGCGGGCGGCGGCCGCCGTGGAGCTGGTCCACAACTTCACGCTCCTGCACGACGACGTGATGGACCGCGACACCACGCGCAGGCACCGGCCCACCGCCTGGACCGTGTTCGGCGACGCCGACGCGATCCTCGCCGGTGACGCCATGCAGGCACTGGCGCAACGGCTGCTCGCCGAGGACCCCCACCCGGGGGCCCCGGCGGCCGCCGCCCGCCTCGCCACCTGTGTCATGGAGCTCTGCGCGGGCCAGCACGCGGACTGCGCGCTGGAGCGCCGCAGCCCGGACGAGGTCACGTTGGACGAGTGCCTCGCCATGGCCGAGGCCAAGACGGGGGCGCTGCTCGGCTGCGCGTGCGCGCTCGGGGCGGTGTACGCGGGGGCGGGGCCGGAGGAGGTCGAGGCGCTCGACGGGTTCGGCCGGGAGGCGGGCCTCGCCTTCCAGCTGATCGACGACGTCATCGGGATCTGGGGGGATCCCGGGCGCACCGGCAAGCCCGCGGGCGCCGACCTCGCGGTCCGCAAGAAGTCGCTGCCGGTCGTCGCGGCGCTAGCCTCGGGCACGCCGGCCGCGGCCGAACTGGCCGAGCTGTACGGGGGGCGGCCGGGCGGGACGGAGGCCGATCCGGGGGACGCGGCGCGTGTGGCCCGGGCCGTGGAGAGCGCGGGGGGCCGCGACTGGGCGCAGGTGCACGCGGCCGACCGGATGTCCCGCGCGATGGGGCAGCTCGCCAGGGCGGTTCCGGACCCGGCAGCGGCGGACGGCCTGCTGACGCTCGCGGAGTTCGTGACGCGGCGTACGTACTGAAAGGCGTACGTACTGAAAGGGGTGTGACCGAAGAGGAGGCCGCAGGGCCCTTCCGCGCGTACGGGGGTGATCACTTACGCTGCGACCGGCGGCCCGCGCCGCGGAGTCGGTGCGGGGGCGGGGGCGCCGCCGGTAGCGGGCGAGTCGTAAGGGGCGGGCTGTGGGTGTGGCGATCCGGAGGGCCGGGGAGGGCGACCGTGAGGAGGTGGTCCGGCTGCTCGACGCGGCGTTCATGCGGGACCCGGTGAGCAGTTGGGTCTTTCCCGGCGAGGAGCACCGCCTGCGCACGCACGCCGCGCTGATGAGTGCCTTCTTCGACCTCGCGCTGAGTGAGGGGTACGTCGACGTCACCGAGGACGGCGCCGCCGCGGCCCTGTGGTGGTCCGTGCCCGCGAGCGAAGGCGGCGAGGGTGATGAGAGTGATGGGGGCGATGGGGGTGATGGGGGGAACGAGGAGGACGGGCCGGCGTTGCTGCGTCAGGCGGTCGACCCCGGCAACGAACGCGTCGAGATGATCGGCCGGCTGACCGACGCGATCCACCCGACCGACCGTGCGCACGAATACCTGCACCTCATAGCCGTGCATCCCGACCGGCAGGGCGAGGGGCTCGGCACGGCACTCGTCACCGCCGTGCTGGAGCGGTGCGACCGCGAGGGCCTGCACGCCTACCTGGAGGCGAGCAACGTGCGCAGCCGCGACCTGTACGCCCGCCTCGGGTTCGACTTCATGGGGACGGCGCTCGATCTGCCGGACGGCCCGCGGATGTGGCCGATGTGGCGCGAGCCGCGCGCGGCCAGGCAGCCCGTCGCCTCCTGAAACGCTGACCGCGGGCGACCTTGTGCACGGGCGCCCTTCGCACGGGCGGCCGTGAGCGTGCGGTCGCAGGACTGCCCTGCGGGGCCGAACCGGAATACCCTGGGGACATGGGCAGCGAAGGGCCACGGCCCGGCCCCGCCCCGCAGGAAGAGCCGGTGTGCGAGACCTGCGGAGGGCCGGTGGGTACGGCGATCCGGCGGCGCAAGGTGCTCGGGGTGTTCGTCCCCGTATGGGGCCCCGGGCCGTGCCGCAACGCGCAGTGCGAGGCGTGCGTCGTCGAGACGGACGAGGACGCGGACCGGTCGGGCGGCCGGAAGGCGGGCCGCGGAAGCGGACGGGTGAGCGCCAGACGTTCCCGGTCGCGGCACGTCAGAAGGCCCTCCGCGCCGGGTGACAGCGAGAGCCGGTGACGCACCCGGCCTGCCGGTCGCGTGATCGGCTGTGCCGGTAGTGTCCCCGACGGACCGGTGGTGATGCCGTCCGCCCGGGGAGGGGCACGATGAAGGTGCGGTGGGGCGTACTCGCCCTGGCTGGTGTGTTGTTGGCGGGCTGCGGTGCCGGCTCCGGAGCGGGGTCGGGCGACGACGCGCTGTCCGGATACGGACGGGAACCAGGCGTCCCACGCGTGAAGACTGAGGGCGACATGCCAGAACTCCCGCTTGCGCACTACGAGTTCAGCGCAAAGGACGACAAGCGTCTCGGGCAGGCGCGCCAAAGGTTGCAGCGGCAGTGCATGCGCACCCTGGGGTTCCGCGACTTCCCGCTCGACCCCGGCCCGTGGCGCGGGGTGCGCATGGCGTCCACCTTCACCTCGACGCTGACCTACGTGTCCCCGTACGGCCTGCTCGACCTCGATCGGGCCCGTCGCTGGGGGTACGGCATCGACCCCGACCAAGCCAAGGCTCTGGAGGCGGAGCTGCGGCCGAAGGGGCGGGAGCTGACCCGGCGGGAGTACGAGGCGCTGTACGGGCCCGATACGGGGGCCGGCGCGGGCGGCTCCTCGGTGGTGAACGGCCGCAAGGTCCCGAAGGACGGCTGTGCCGGGGAGGCGAGGCGGCGGACGGCGGAGGGCGTCGCCGATGAGGGGCGCCTCTGGAGCTACGTCCCCGAGCGCGCCGCGAAGATCGACAAGGCCGTCGCCGAGGACGAGCGGGTGCGCGGGGCCTTCGGTGACTGGTCGCGCTGCGTCGAGGACAAGGGCTTCAAGCGGTACAAGAACCCGGCGCGGGCTTTCAGTGACAAGGCATGGCAGAAGGGGCGTGAGGGCGGAAACACCTCACGTACGAAGGAGGAGTTGGGAACCGCCGTCGCCGATGTCGAGTGCAACCGGGAGCTGAACACCGCCGGCGTGTGGTGGGCCGTCACCAACGAGAAGCAGCGCGAGGACCTGCGCCGCAACAAGTCCTCGTACGAGGCCGTGCGCAAGGACCAGGGCCGGGTGCGGGCCGTGGTCCGCGAGACGCTCGGGAGGTCCGGCACGGCGTGATGGACACACGAGATGACGAACCCCGGCCGCGCGTTCGACGCCGTACTGAGTGACCTCGACGGCGTGAGCTGGAGCGCACGTTCGGGCTGCCGCCGGGCAGCACGGCGGAGATCGCCTTCCGGCCCGGGGTGGATATGCCGCTGATGCGTGGCGAGATCACCAAGGAGCAGTGGATCGGGGCGATCGCCGACTGCCTCGCCGACCGGGTGCCGTGGGAGCGCGGGCACGGGCTCGGCACGACGCCGGCCGAGGCGAAGTTCTGGGCCGAGGCGACCGTGGTGGGACTGCCGCGGCAGCTCCGCGCGGCCGGGCTGCCCGTCCTGCTCGTCACGAACGCGACACCGTGGCTCGCCGACGACCTCGCCCTGCTCGGCCTCACCGGGCCCGCCGGGTTCCTCGACGACGTGGTGAGCAGCGCCGACCTCGGCATCGCCAAGCCGGACCGCCGCATCGACGAGACGGCGGCACAGCGGGCCGGGGTCGCCCCCGGCCGCTGCCTGTTCGTGGGCGACCGCGCGGAGAACGTGGACGCCGCGGTCGCGCTCGGGATGACCGGCCTGCTGTACGGCGAACCAGCCGATCCGCGGGCGGCGTTGGCCCAGCTCGTCTGACCCTTCACGCCTCCGCCGGGGCCGGTCTTCACGCCTCCGCCGGGGCCGGTCTGCACGCCTGCGCAGGGCCCCGGCGTCACGTCCCCTCGGTCACGCCCCTCCGTGTGCCGCGAAGTCGTCGAGCACAGCGTCCAGGTGCCGCAGCGCCGCCGTGACCCGTTCCGGCACGTCGAAGAACGGGTCGTCGGGCACCGGAAGCGACCCGGCGAGCGCCAGGCCGCGGGCCCTGGCCCACGTCGCGTCGTCCAGGCCGACCGCGGTGCGGAAGGTGTCCCGCGCCTCGGCGGGCAGGAACATCCAGGTCGGGATGAGATCGCAGGCGGGGTCGCCCACGGCCAGCGTGCCGAAGTCGATGACGGCGCTGAGATGACCGTCCACGGCGAGGAGGTTGCCGGTCGCCAGGTCCCCGTGCAGCCACACGGGGTCCCGGTCCCACGCGGGCGCCGCGAGTGCCGCTTCCCAGACCGCCGTCACGGCGTCCGTGTCGACGATGCCGTCCAGCTTCGCGATCTTGGCGCGGACGAGCGAGTCGGCGGCCAGCGAGTCGCATTCGGTGCCCATGCGCTCGCCCCTGAAGGCGTTGCTCAGGTCCGGGGCGGGCCCGCCGGTCGCGTCGATCCGCTGCAACGCGCCGACGAACACGGCCAGTTCACGGGCCGTGCGCACCGGGTCGGCGAGTCCGTCGGTGGTCGCGGCCTCGCCGTCCAGCCAGCGGTAGACCGACCAGGGGAAGGGGTAGCCCTGCCCGGGCCGCCCAGCGGCGATCGGAGTCGAGATGGTGAGCGGCAGCTGCGGGGCGAGCCACGGCAGCCATCTCTGCTCGCGTTCGACCTGCCCGATCCACCGGGGATACCGCGGCAGCCGTACGGACATGTCGTCGCCGAGCCGGAACGTCGCGTTGTCCATGCCGGGCAGCGGCACCGACGCGACGGGCAGCTCCGCCCACTGCGGGAACTGCTCGGCGAGCAGTCGGCGGACGAGGTCGGCATCTGTCTGCACGTACAACTCCTCTGATCATTACTGTTCTTCTCGGTTGTCACGTATGGGTGGGGTCGGTGCGTCATCGCTGTGACGGACCACGACGGGAGAAAGTGACGGATGGACGAGAACGGATCGGCGCAGGCCGCGCTCGCGGCCAGGTTCGAGGAGCACAGGCCCCGTCTGAACGCGGTCGCGTACCGGATGCTCGGCTCGCTGAGCGAGTCCGAGGACGCGGTGCAGGAGGCGTGGTTCCGGCTGAGCCGTACGGGGACGGAGACGGGGACGAGCGCGAGCGCGGGCGCGGGGGAGGGCGCCGGGGCGGACCCCGGTGAGGTGCGGAACCTGGGCGGCTGGCTGACCACCGTCGTCGGCCGCATCTGCCTGGACCTGCTGCGTTCGCGGCAGTCCCGGCGCGAGGACTCCCTGGACGCGTCCCTGCAGACCTTCGGCGAGACGCACGTCCCCGACCCGGTCGTGACGCGCGTCGACGCGGTCGACCCCGAGCAGGAGGTGCTGCTCGCCGACTCGGTGGGCCTCGCGCTCCTCGTCGTACTGGAGACGCTGGCGCCCGCCGAGCGGCTGGCGTTCGTGCTGCACGACATGTTCGCCGTGCCCTTCGACGAGATCGCGCCCGTCGTGGAGCGGTCGGCCGCCGCCACCCGGCAGTTGGCGAGCCGGGCGCGGCGCCGCGTGCAGGGCTCGGCGCCGGCCGCGGAGACCGACGCCGCCAAGCAGCGCGAGGTCGTCGAGGCATGGATGGCCGCCACGCGCGCCGGTGACTTCGACGCGCTCCTCGAACTCCTCGATCCGGACGTCGTGTTGCGCGCCGACAGCGGCGAACTGGCCTCCGGCCTCTCGAAGGTGGTGCGCGGCGCCTCCGCGGTCGCCGGACAGGCGGCGATGTTCGCGCGGGCCGCCGCGCACCAGCACATGGTGCTCGTCAACGGTCTGCCCGGCCTGGTCGCGCTCCCCGGCGGCGAGCCGGCCTCGCTCGGCTCGTTCACGGTCGTGGACGGCAGGATCGTGGAGATCAACATCATCGCGGACCGTGAGCGGCTGCGGCACCTGCACATTCCGGGGGTGGACGCCTGATGCCCGCGGACAGCTCGCGAGGGCCTCACCGTGCGGCCTCCCTGGCGCCGCCGCTCGTCCGGCGCACCACCCGCAGCAGGTAGTCCTTGCGGTGGAGCGGATCGTGGTCTGTCCGCGCGCGGGTCGGGACGCTGCCGCCGCGCACCGGCTCGTAGTGGTCGAAGGCGGACTCCAACTCGCCCTCGCCGCGCGTGAGTCCGGGCAGCATCTGTTCCAGGGCGTGCACCTGCTGCGCGGGGATGTCTCCTTCCAGGTGGTACGACGCTCCGTTCGTCGTCGGTGTGTGGGGCACGGCCCGCAGCCGGGTGAGGGCGGGCAGTACCGCTCCGAACGTGTCGGCGGGCACGTCGAGCCGGAAGCGGTGCATCGGCTCGTGCACCACCGTGCCCGCCCGGCGCAGCGCGTCCATCAGGACCAGCGGTGTCAGGTTCCGGAAGTCCCCCGCGGTGCTCGACATGCTCTTGTCGAACGTGCCGTGGGCGTGGCTCTGCCGGGGCCAGTAGCCGCAGTGCGTCATCGTGACCGTGCAGTCGGGGACGCGCCAGCCGTGGACGCCCTGGTGGAGCGTCTCCCTGACGGTCTCCTCGACGGCCCTGAAGAACGCGTACGGCATCGAGCCGAGCTCGACCCCGAGGCGGAACTCCACCCCGGCGCCGACCGGCGCGGGCTCCACCCGCAGCCCGACCGTGGCGAGGAACGGATTGGGCTCCTTGTCGATGATCTCGAACGCGGAGCCGGTGCCCGCGAGCCGCTCCACACAGATCGTCGTGGTCTCCCGGAAGGAGACGTCGAGCCCGAAGTCCGCGGCGAGCGTCGCCTGGATGACCTCCTTCTGCACCTCGCCGTAGAGCGAGACGGACACCTCCTGACGGATGTCGTCCTGCCGCAGGTCGATCAGCGGATCCTGCTCGGCGAGCCGGGTGAGCGCCAGGTGCAGGGCGCCGCGGTCGGCGGGGCGCAGCGGGGTGACGACCGTCTCCAGGGTGGGCGGGGCGAAGAAGTGGCCGGTGTGCTCGGTCCCCGGACGCGGTACGCCGATGACGTCCCCGATCCGTACGTCCGCGAGTCCCCAGAGCTTGCCGATCTGTCCCGCGCGGACCTCCTGGCGCCGCACGTCCGTCCCCTGTTCGAAGACGCTGACAGCGGTGACCTTGGCCTCGGTGCCGGTGCCGGTGCCGGTGTCCATGCGGTCGCGGGTGCGGACGGTACCGGAGAACATGCGTACGTACGCGATCTTCTCCCCGGCCGTGCCGCGTTCGACCTTGAACACGCTGCCGGACACCTGGCCTTCGGGATCTCCGGCCGACGCGGGCAGGAACTCCCTGATGCCGTCCGTCAGTTCACGGACGCCCACGCCCGTCGCCGCCGACCCGAAGAACACCGGGTGCACGAGCGCGCGCCGGGTCTGCCGGGCCAGTTCGGTGCGGAGACGGTCGTACGAGAGAGACGCCGCGTCGTCGACGTACGCGGAGAGGAGCGCGTCGTCGTGCCCGGCGAGCAGCTCGGTCAGACGGGCGGTGAAGCCGCGGGACTCGGCGTCGCCGGCATGGAACGCGGCGAAGCGGGCCTCGCGCGTGCCGAGTCCGCAGACCGTGCCCATCGGGACGATGTCCGGCGTCAGCCGGTCGGCGATGTGCTTCAGGACGCCTTCCTGGCGGGCGCCCCTGCGGTCCGTCTTGTTCACGAAGATCAGCGTGGGGATGCGCAGCCGGCGCAGCGTGCGCATCAGGACGCGGGTCTGCGCCTGGACGCCCTCCACGGCGGAGATCACGAGCACGGCGCCGTCGAGCACGCTCAGGACCCGCTCCACCTCGGCGATGAAGTCCGGGTGGCCGGGGGTGTCGATCAGGTTGACGGTCGTGCCGTCGACGGCGAAGGAGACGACCGCGGACTTGATGGTGATGCCGCGCTGCCGTTCCAGGGCGAGGGAGTCGGTCTGTGTGTTTCCGTCGTCGACGCGGCCGACCTCGTCGATGACACCGGCGGCGTGCAGGAGCCGCTCGGTCAGGCTGGTCTTACCGGCGTCGATGTGGGCCAGGACGCCCAGGTTCAGAATGTGCGGGGCAGATGAATGCACGTACCGTCATGTCCTTTGGGGAAGTGGCAGTTCCTTTCGCGTGGGACATGCACGAACGCCGCATTTCCTTCTCCTTCGCAGACTCCGCCGGGCTCTCGCCGACTCCCGCCAGTGCAGCAGGCGGCGATCGCGCGCGGCAAGTGATTTAGGCCGGTGGCGTGCCGGGGGAGAGCGTCGCGACGCGGTGCCTTCCGGCCAGCCACAGCACGAGCGCCGCGTACCCGCAGAGCATCGCCACATCGACGCCGACCTGCGTCCAGACCATGTCCGCGGCCGTCTCGTCGGAGGCGAGAGCACCGGCGATCGCGGCCGAGACACCCATCGCCAGCAGGTTGTTGAGCACGTGCAGGCCGATCGCCGCCTCCAGTCCGCCCGTACGGACCGTCAGGACGCCCGCGACCACTCCGAACACCACGAGGTCCGCGAACCCCCACGGCGTGCCCCACCCGTGGGCCGCTGCGAACAGGAACGCCTGCGGCACGACGGCCACCCACGGCGAACGGCACCAGGAGCCGACCGCCTGGGTGAGCCAGCCCCGGAACGCGTACTCCTCGGCCGAGGCCTGGAACGGCACGAGCACGCACACCATCGCGAGGCCGAGCAGGAAGTCCGGCAGCCCGGCCCACTCCACACGCTCCGAACCGTCCGCGCCGCCGCCCGACCCGTCGGGCAGCAGCAGCATGACCCCGAGCGACGCGGTGACCAACGGCAGCCCGACGACCAGGCACCGCCCCAGCCAGCGCCACCGCAGCCGCCCGGCCACCGACGACAGGGTGCCCGCCGGACGCCGCTGCGCCCAGCGTGCCGCGAGGAACACCACGGGGGTGAGCAGGGCGAGCGACAGCAGGGCTTGTCCCGTCTCCCCGATGCCGCCCCAGACGTGGAACCCCTCATCGTCGACGGGCCGGTTCAGGACCGCTCCCGCCGTCTCCGCGACGAGCAGGACCCCCAGCATCGCGACGATCGAGCCGACAAGCACCAGGCCGGTTCCGGCCAGGGGACGCCACCAGCGGTGCACGCCGGAGGAGAGCGCGAGGCGGTGGTAGGGGAGGGGCGGCGAGGGGGCGGGCGCGGGCGGCCCGTACGGGGTGCGGGGCCGGTGTCCGGCGTACGCGGGGTGGTCCGGCCAGGGCGTCGTCGTCATGCCCACCAGCATTCCCGCCGCCGCGGGCCCGGACGTCGGCCGCCCGCACGATCCCGCTCTCCAACCAGGGATAGACACGGCCGCGCGGAAACGGTCCCGCCGACCGGCGTCGCCGGGCCGCGCGCACCCCTCCGTATCATCGTGTCCGATATGGACCGGATACGTAACTGGCTGCTGCCCGTCCTGCTGGCGATCCAGCAGCTGGCCTACTGGCCGGGCCGCACACTGCGCGAGGACGCTCCGGTCGGCGCGGCACAGCTCGTGGCGGCGCTCGCCGCCGCGGTCGTGATCACCGCGGCGCTCGGGGTGCGCCGCCACCGCCCGGTCGCCTCCGCGGTCGCCGTCGAGGCCGCCCTCGTCGCCTGCCTGTTCCTGCCGGAGGACGCGACGCTCCTGCACGCGCTGAGCCTGCTCGTCGCCCTCTACTCGGTCGCGGTGCGCTGCCCGGGACGGACGACAGCCGTCGTCGGCACCGCCCTTGCCGTCTGCGAGGCGGGCCGCTCGGCGCTGCTGCTCGACTCGGTCTCCGAGGCGGCCGGCGAGAGCGCCGTCAACGGTGTGCTGTTCCTGACCGTCGCGGGTCTCGGCCGCAGCCGGCGCCGCTGGCTCGCCGGACGCCGGGCCGCCGCGCGGGACCTGGCGCGGGCCGAGTCCGAACGCGCCCGCGCCGCCCTCACCGAACGCGAACGCCTCGCGCGCGAACTGCACGACGTCAGCGCCCACCACCTCACCTCGGTCGTCGTCACCGCCGACGCCGCGCTGCGGCTCGGCGACCGCAAGCCCGAACTGGCGGCGCAGGCGCTGCAGTTCGCGGCGGACTCCGGTCGCGAGACCCTGGCGGCGCTGCACCGCCTGGTGGCGATGATGCGGACCTCCGCGGCGGACGAGGAGAGCGCCCTGGAGGAACGCGTCGGCGAACTGGCCGCCGGATTCGCCCGTCTGGGCCTGCGCCCCGCCGTGGACGTGGCACCGGATCTGGCCGCGCTGACGGGGCCGGTGGCCGACGCGGCGTTCGGCATCGTCCGCGAGGCCCTCACGAACGCGCTGCGGTACGCCCCCGGGGCGGCGGTACGCGTCAGGCTCCGGGCCGACGACCCCGACGGCACCGTGGACCTCACCGTCGAGGACGACGGGGCGGGAGCCGGGGACGGCCAAGGCGCGGCGGCCCGGCAGCGGCTCGGGTCGGGGCGCGGGACGGCGGGCATGCGGGAGCGGGCGACGGCACTCGACGGCACGCTGGAGGCCGGGCCGCGCCCGGACGGCCCCGGCTGGTCGGTGCGGGCCCGGCTGCCCCGCACCACGGGAACCCTGCGCCGCCGTGCCGCGCGCCACCGTGCCCTGCGGGGCCTGGACCTCTCCGATGTGGCGATCGCCCTCGCCGTCGCCACGTTGTCGCCCTTCGTGGTCCTCGTCGAGGAACCCGCCGCGGTCGCCCCGGCCTGCGTTCCCGCCGTCGCGCACGCGCTCCCGCTGCTGTGGCGGCGCCGGGCGCCCTGGGCGGTGCTGTGCGCGGTCCTCGCCACAGCCTGGCTCGCGCCGCTCGGCCTCGCGTCCGGGCTGCTGTCACCGGCCGTGGCCCTGTGCGTGGTGATGGCGGGCGGTGTCGCCGAGTGCGTGGCGGTGTACGCGGTGGGGGCTTTCGGGGGCAGGCCGCGGGTCACGTGGCCCGTGACGGTGGCGGCGGCCGCCGGACTGGCGCTGGCCTCGATCGCCCTGGCGGCGGCCGACGGCATCGCGGACATCGAGAAGGACGGCGGCTTCGGCCTCCTGCTCTTCCTGTGCGCCGTGCTCGGGACGGCGTTCCTGGTGCCGATGGTGCCCCTCTGGGGCCTCGGCGCGGTCGTGTGGACGCGGCGCGAACGCGTCACCGCTTGGGAGGACCACGCCCTCACGGCGACGGTGTGGTCGGCGGTCGCCGAGGCCCACGAGGAGCGCCGCCGCATCGCCGCGGAACTGCGCGGCCAAGTCCTGCGGCACGCCGACGCGGTGGTCGCGCGGGCCGAGGCAGGGGACCTGGACGGCGTCGCGGACGAGGCGCGGGCGGGCCTGTCGGCGATGCGCGACCTGCTGGCCGCGCTGCGAGAGGTGACGGCCCCCGCCGACGTACACGAGCAGCGGCCGCTCCCGGAGCCGGCACCGGCGCAGTCCTGACCTCCGACCCTGACCCCGACCCTGCCTTGACTCCCGAACCCTGACCCCGACGCCCTTGAGGAGGCACCCCATCACCACCGAGTCCGTACGTACGCCCACCCGGGTGATGGTCGTCGACGATCAGGCCGTCGTCCGGGCCGGGTTCGCGGCGATCGTCGACGCGGAGCCGGATCTGCGCGTGGTGGCCGAGGCACAGGACGGGGCGCAGGCGGTGCGGCTGGCGGCCGAACTCGTCCCGGACGTCGTCCTGATGGACATCCGCATGCCGGGCATGGACGGCCTGACGGCGACCCGGCTGCTCACGGCGGCGTCCGGCACCGACGCCCCCGCCCCGCGCGTACTCGTCCTGACCACGTTCGACCAGGACGCCTACGTCCACGACGCCCTGCGCGCCGGCGCCTCCGGCTTCCTCCTCAAGGACGCACAGCCCGAGGAACTCCTCGCCGGCATCCGTGTGGTGGCCTCCGGAGAGGCGATGCTCGCCCCGACCGTCACGCGCCGCCTGATCGACGCCTTCGCCGGTACGGCCCCCGCCACCCCCGCCCCGGACCCCGGGCTCCTGGAGACCCTCACGCCCCGCGAGCGCGAGGTCCTGGCCCTGGTGGCCGCGGGACACACGAACGCGGAGATCGCCGAAGCGCTCGGCGTGACGACCGGCACGGTGAAGTCGCACGTCAACGCCCTGCTCGGCAAGCTGGGCCTGCGCGACCGGGTCCAGGCGACGATCCTCGCGTACGACCTGGGTCTGGCCAGGCCCAGGACCGCGCCCCGGCCCTGAACGCCGACAGCACCCGGCTCCGCGCGGATGCCGGGTGCTGTCGTGAAGCGCGCGATGAGGCGCGGAAGAGCCGACGCGGTGCGTCAGGCCTTCTTGGTCTCCCAGAAGATCTTGTCGATCTGGGCGATGTAGTCCAGCGCCTTCTGGCCCGTGGCCGGGTCCGTCGAGCCCTTCGCGGCCGAGAGGGCCTTGAGGGTGTCGTTGACCAGCTGGTGCAGCTCCGGGTACTTCTCGAAGTGCGGGGGCTTGAAGTAGTCGCTCCAGAGCACCGAGACGTGGTGCTTCGCGAGCTCGGCGCGCTGCTCCTTGATGACCACGGCGCGCGCCTGGAAGTGCGCGTCGTCGTTGGCGGCCATCTTCTCCTGGACGGCCTTGACCGACTCCGCCTCGATACGGGCCTGGGCCGGGTCGTACACGCCGCAGGGCAGGTCGCAGTGGGCGCTGACCTTCACCTTGGGGGCAAACAGGCGGGAAAGCATGTTGCTGTCCTCCTCGTGATCGTCTTCTCAGGTGGGACATTACTCCGTGGAAGACGTGTTTTCGCGAGTGCCCCCTAGGGCTTAGGACAAAAGTCCAGGGTCAGACTGGGACTGGTGGAGGATAGGACCGGGGAGGTGCCGGTGATGCCGGAGCTGTCGCAGGAGACCGAGCGCGGGAGGGCTCTCGTGCCGTGGGGTGCCGCTGAGGTGACGGGCCCTTCGATGGTGCCGACGCTGCACCACGGGGACCGGCTGCTCGTGCAGTGGGGGGCACGGGTGCGTCCGGGTGACGTGGTGATCCTGTGCCACCCCTTCCAGCAGGACCTGTTGGTGGTCAAGCGGGCCAAGGAGCGGCGCGGCGGCGGCTGGTGGGTGCTCGGGGACAACGCGTTCGCGGGCGGGGACAGCACGGACTACGGCGTCGTCCCCGAGGAGCTCGTCCTCGGGAGGGTGAGGTTTCGCTACCGGCCGCCGGCGCCGGGCCGCCGTTCGCCGTTCGCGCTGGTGCGCTGGGCGCTGGGCGCGGTGCGGCCGGTCCCGGCGGAACGCTCCGTCTCCAGACGCTTCCGGGCGCGGTAGGCGGCGACGTTGGCGCGGGTCGCGCAGCGGTCGGAGCAGTAGCGCCGGGAGCGGTTCGTCGACGTGTCGAGGTAGGCGTTGCGGCACGGTGCCGCCTCGCACAGGCCGAGGCGGTCCACGCCGTGCTCGGTGAGGTGGAAGGCGAGGCCCATCGCGGCGATCGCGGCGTACCCCGCCGTCGCGTTGGAGGGGTGGTCCGCCAGGTGCATGTGCCACAGCGGGCGGCCGTCGTCGTCCCGGTGGTCGTGGCCCGAGATCTGCGGGCTGACGGGGAACTCCAGGAGCAGTGAGTTCAGCAGGTCGACCGCCAGGGTCTCGTCGCCGCCGTCCGCCGCCTCGAAGACCGCCCGGAGCCTGCCCCGCACGGACCGGAAGCGCGTGACGTCGGAATCCGTCGCGCGGCGCGCCATCTGCGTGCTCGTGCCGAACAGCTCCCTGATCGCCTCGACGGACGTCAGCGTGTCCTTGTTGCGGCCCGGCTCCTCGCTGTTGACCAGGCGTACGGCGTAGTCCGAGTAATAGGCCAGTTCCACTTGTAGTCCTTACGGGGGCGGGCTATGGTCACTCTCGTCGGCCGGTAATGGCCGATTGCGGTACCAGGGTATTACGTGTCTTACGTAGTGGAGGGGTTCTGATGACGGAGACGGGGACCGGACCCGAGGCCGGCGCCGCGCTCGGCACCGACTGGCGCGCCTGGCAGGACAGCTGGGACCGGCAGCAGCAGTGGTACCTGCCCGACCGCGAGGAGCGATTCCGGATCATGCTCGACATGGTCGAGGCCGTGGTCGGCACCGCGCCGCGCGTCCTCGACCTGGCGTGCGGTACGGGAAGTATTACGGACCGGCTGCTCCAGAGGTTCCCGGACGCGACGAGCGTCGGCGTCGACCTCGACCCCGCGCTGCTCACCATCGCCGAGGGCACCTTCGCCGGTGACGAGCGGGTCACCTTCGTCACCGCCGACCTGAAGGACCCCGACTGGACGGCCGCGCTGCCGCACGACTCGTACGACGCCGTGCTCACCGCCACCGCGCTGCACTGGCTCTACAGCGAACCGCTCGCCACGCTCTACGGCCAGGTCGCCGGGCTCGTCCGCGAGGGCGGCGTCTTCATGAACGCCGACCACATGCCCGACCCCGCGACGCCGCGCCTGAACGCCGCCGAGAGCGCGTACCGCCACCGGCAGATGGACCGCGCCAAGGCCGAGGGCGTCCTGGACTGGAAGGAGTGGTGGCAGCTGGCCGCGCAGGACCCGGTCCTGGCCGCCCCCACCGCCAAGCGGTTCGAGATCTACGGCGAGCACGCGGACGGTGACATGCCCTCCGCGGAGTGGCATGCCCGCACTCTTCGCGAGGCGGGGTTCGCGGAGGCGCGTTCCGTCTGGGCCTCGCCCTCCGACGCGGTGGTCCTTGGCCTGAAGTAGCCGTCAACGGAAGGGGCGGTACGGATCACTGATCCGTACCGCCCCTTCCGCGCGTTCTCACGTGCGAGTCCGCTGTGGTTGCTCGCGCAGTTCCCCGCGCCCCTTACGGGGCGCGGTTACAACACCTTCGACAGGAACGACTGCGTGCGCTCCTGCTGCGGGTTCGTCAGGACGTCGCGCGGGTTGCCCGACTCGACCACCACGCCCTCGTCCATGAAGACGAGGCTGTCGCCGACCTCGCGGGCGAAGCCCATCTCGTGCGTGACGACGACCATCGTCATGCCGGTCTCGGCGAGGTCGCGCATCACGTCGAGCACGTCGCCGACCAGCTCGGGGTCGAGCGCCGACGTCGGCTCGTCGAACAGCATCAGCTTCGGTTCCATCGCGAGCGCGCGGGCGATCGCCACGCGCTGCTGCTGGCCGCCGGAGAGCTGCGACGGGTAGTTGCCCGCCTTGTCGGCGAGGCCGACACGCTCCAGGAGCCGGCCCGCGCGCTCCCGCGCCTCGGCCTTCGCGATGCCCTTGACCTGGACCGGCGCCTCCATGACGTTCTCCAGCGCCGTCATGTGCGGGAAGAGGTTGAAGCGCTGGAAGACCATGCCGATGTCCCGGCGCTTCAGGGCGACCTCGCTGTCCTTCAGCTCGTACAGCTTGTCTCCCTTCTGGCGATAGCCGACCAGCTCCCCGTCGACGTACAGCCGACCGGCGTTGATCTTCTCCAGGTGGTTGATGCAGCGCAGGAACGTCGACTTGCCGGAACCGGACGGACCGATGAGGCAGAAGACCTCACCCGACTTGACCTCCAGGTCGATGCCCTTGAGGACCTCTACGTTGCCGAAGGACTTGTGGACGCCTTCGGACTTCACCATGGCGGTCATGGATTCACCTCACCCCCGGCGAGCGCAGGGACAGCATGTTGGCCTTGATCTTCTGGAAGGGGGTGGCGGGCAGCGAGCGCGACGAACCGCGCGCGTAGTAACGCTCCAGGTAGAACTGTCCGACGCTGAGGATCGACGTCATGATCAGGTACCAGCAGGCGGCCAGCAGCAGTGTCTCCACCGTCGCGCCGGACGACGTGCCGATGTCCTGCGCGTACTTGAGGAGTTCGTAGTACTGGACGGCGGCGACCAGCGACGTCGTCTTCAGCATGTTGATGAACTCGTTGCCCGTCGGCGGCACGACGACGCGCATCGCCTGCGGCAGCACCACGCGGCGCAGCGTCTTGCCGTGGCTCATGCCGAGGGCGTGCGACGCCTCGGTCTGGCCCTCGTCGACCGAGAGCAGACCGGCGCGGCAGATCTCCGCCATGTACGCGGCCTCGTTGAGGCCGAGGCCGAGCAGCGCCGTCAGGAACGGCGTCATGAAGTCCGACCACTCGTCCTTGTAGACCGGGCCGAGGTTGATGTAGTCGAAGACGAAGCCGAGGTTGAACCAGACGAAGAGCTGGACCAGGACCGGCGTGCCGCGGAAGAACCAGATGTAGAACCAGGCGATCGACGAGGTCACCGGGTTCTTCGACAGGCGCATGACCGAGAGCAGCACACCGCCGACGACGCCGATGAGCATCGAGAGGAAGGTGAGGATCAGCGTCTCGCGGACACCCTTGAGGATGCGCTCGTCGAAGAAGTTGTCGGGGATCGCGTCCCACTTGATGTCGCCCTGCGAGAAGGCGTAGACGATCGAGGCGAGCACGCCGATCGCCAGGACCGCGGAGACGTAGCGGCCGAAGTGCCGGACCGGGATGGCCCTGATGGCCTCCGCCGGGCGGGCCGCGGGAACGTCGTCCGCCGGGCCCTTCTTGGAAATGTCGGGGGTCACGTGAGTGGCCTTTCAGCGACTGGGAGGGAAGGGGAGGGGGTCACTTGCCGCCGTTGATCACGGCTTCCTCGACCGCGCCGTCCTCGACGCCCCACTTCTTGATGATCTTTTCGTAGTCGCCGTTCTTGATGATCGCTTCGAGGGCCGCCTGGATCGCGTCGCGCAGCTCCGGGTTCTTCTTGGAGACGGCGATGCCGTACGGAGCCGCCTCGACCTGCTCGCCGACCAGCTCGAAGTGCTTGCCGCCGCCCGAGGTCTTCACCGCGTACGCGGCCACGGGGAAGTCGGACGAACCCGCGTCGGCGCCGCCGGAGCGCAGTCGGGTCTGGGCCTGCTGGTCGTTGTCGAACTGCTCGATCGTGATCTTCTTGCCGCCCTTGCACTTCTTCGACTCGGCCTTGGCCAGGTCGTGCGAGACGGTGCCGCGCTGGACGACGATCTTCTTGCCGCAGAGGTCCGCCCAGGTCTTGATCCCCTGGTCGTCGCCCTTCTTGGTGTAGATCGAGACGCCCGCCGTGAAGTAGTCGACGAAGTCGACGCCGTCGCCGATCTTCTTGCCGGTCTCCTCGTCGATGCCCTCCTGGCGGTTCTTGGTGTCGGTCATCGCCGACATGGCCACCTGGTAGCGCTTGGAGCGCAGACCGCCGAGGAGGGTGTCGAAGGTGCCGTTCTCGAACTCGAACTTCACGCCGAGCTGCTTGCCCAGCGCCTCGCCCAGATCCGGGTCGATGCCGACGGTGTTGCCGGACTTGTCCTTGAACTCGACCGGGGGGTAGGCGATGTCGGACCCGACCTTGATGACGCCCTTGTCGCGGATGTCCTTGGGCAGCTTGTCGGCGAGCGGGGCATTGCTGACCGAGTCGCTCTCCTTGTCGTTGGTCTGGTCGCCGCAGCCGGAAAGCAGCAGCGAACCGACGACCGCGATCGTGCCGACCACCGCAATCCGGGACTTCGCGGACTTCGCTGCGGTCTTACGACAAATGGAGCTTGCGGTCATGGTGGGTCCTCCGGCGGATGAGGGAGTTGCCGATGGGTCGGGCACACACCTTCGGGTGTCGCGACCTCGTGTGATGACGGCATCTTGCCATTCGGACCGTCCGATTCTGGGTGCCGGAGATGTCAAAATCGGATAACGGGAGAGCCTCGAAAGCCAACATCCCGGTACGGCAAGGGCGTATCGGGGTGGGAGCGAATCGCCGTTAACCGATCGATATCCGTTGAATCTCGGAATGTGGACTCTCCGACTCCCTGGGCGCCCTATGGTGCGCACTATTCGGAGAATTCGGACATGGGGTGTTTGTGAGTGCCGGGTGATCCCTTTTTCCCAGTGCCACTCGTCCCCGCCTCGAGGGACGTCTGCGGAGCATGCTGCAACCAATGTCACTCGCCCGCCCCCACTGCCTTCGGGTACAAAGGTTGGCTACACCCCTCATCCGGGGCCCAGGGCGCGTGTGCGGCGCGCCCGCGTGTCCGTACCTCCCTCCGCCGACAGGCGGGGAACGGACGCGGTGCCCGCCCACTTCTCAACCGGGAGTGGACACCCTCAACTGATGAATAAGACTTAAGGGGTCAGACAAGTGGCAGCGGAGATCGTCAATCCTCGCAGCGACAGCAGTACGGATCACGAGGGCTCTGCGGGTGCAGCTGAGCCCTTCGATCCGGCGTTTGCGCTGCACCGCGGCGGCAAGATGGCCGTGCAGGCCACCGTGCCGGTCCGCGACAAGGACGACCTGTCCCTGGCGTACACGCCCGGCGTCGCGAAAGTGTGCAGCGCGATCGCCGAGCAGCCGGAGCTCGTCCACGACTACACGTGGAAATCGAATGTCGTCGCCGTGGTGACCGACGGGACCGCCGTGCTCGGTCTCGGGGACATCGGCGCCGAAGCCTCCCTCCCCGTGATGGAGGGCAAGGCCATCCTCTTCAAGCAGTTCGGCGGCGTGGACGCGGTGCCGCTCGCGCTCGCGACCACGGATGCCGACGAGATCGTCGAGACGGTGGTGCGGCTCGCCCCCTCCTTCGGCGGCGTCAACCTGGAGGACATCTCGGCACCGCGGTGCTTCGAGATCGAGCGCAAGCTCCAGGAGCGGCTCGACATCCCCGTCTTCCATGACGACCAGCACGGCACGGCCGTCGTGACGCTGGCCGCGCTGCGCAACGCCGCCAAGCTGACCGGGCGCACGCTCGGTGACCTGCGCGCCGTGATCTCCGGCGCCGGTGCGGCCGGTGTCGCCATCGCCAAGTTCCTGCTGGAGGCGGGGCTCGGCGACGTGGCGGTCGCCGACCGCAAGGGCATCGTGAGCCGGGACCGGGACGACCTCACCCCGGTCAAGCGGGAGCTCGCCGAGCTCACGAACAAGGCCGGGATCAGCGGCTCGCTGGAGGCGGCCCTCGACGGCGCCGACGTGTTCATCGGCGTCTCCGGCGGCACCGTCCCGGAGCCGGCCGTCGCCTCCATGGCGCCGAACGCGTTCGTGTTCGCCATGGCCAACCCGAACCCCGAGGTGCACCCGGACGTCGCGCACAAGTACGCGGCCGTCGTGGCGACCGGGCGTTCGGACTACCCGAACCAGATCAACAACGTGCTCGCCTTCCCGGGCATCTTCGCGGGCGCGCTCCAGGTGCGGGCCTCCCGCATCACCGAGGGCATGAAGATCGCCGCGGCCGACGCCCTCGCGGACGTCGTCGGCGACGAGCTCTCCGCGGACTACGTGATCCCCTCGCCGTTCGACGAGCGGGTCGCCCCGGCCGTGACGGCCGCGGTCGCCGCCGCCGCCCGGGCGGAGGGCGTGGCCCGCAGCTGACGCCTCCCCTGCGCCGTCGCACTTTTCCGCGCCCCCTGCCGTGCACGTCGTGCGGCAGGGGGCGCGGTGCGTGGCTCTCAGGGGTGTGCGAGGGGCGGCGCGCGGCAGCGGCGCGTGTCACAGGCGTACGTGGTTCCGCTGGGCCGCCCGGCCTGCCTATCGTCGCCTCATGTTCGCTGCCTACGCTGCTCGTATCGACCGTGACCAGCCCCTCGACGGCCTCGAGTTGGGGGAGCGGCCGGCCCCCGAGGCCCGCCCCGGCTGGTCGACCGTGAACGTCAGGGCCGCCTCCCTCAACCACCACGACCTCTGGTCGCTGCGCGGGGTGGGGCTGGCCGAGGACAAGCTGCCGATGATCCTCGGCTGTGACGCCGCCGGGATCGACGAGGACGGCAACGAGGTCGTCCTGCACTCCGTCATCGGACAGACGGGGCACGGCGTCGGGCCCCGCGAGGGCCGCTCCATCCTCACGGAGAAGTACCAGGGGACCTTCGCCGAGCGCGTGGCCGTCCCCACCTGGAACGTGCTGCCCAAGCCGAAGGAGCTCTCCTTCGCGGAGGCCGCCTGCCTGCCGACCGCGTGGCTGACCGCCTACCGCATGCTGTTCACCAACGCCGGTGTACGCCCCGGGGACTCGGTCCTCGTGCAGGGTGCGGGCGGCGGTGTCGCCACGGCCGCGATCGTGCTCGGCAAGGCGGCCGGCCTGCGGGTCTTCGCGACGAGCCGGGACGAGTCCAAGCGGAAACGGGCGCTGGAGCTCGGCGCCGTGGAGGCGGTCGAGGCGGGGGCGCGGCTCCCGGAGCGGGTCGACGCCGTCATCGAGACGGTGGGCGCGGCGACCTGGTCCCACTCGGTCAAGTCGCTGAAGCCGGGCGGCACGCTGGTCATCTCCGGTGCGACCAGCGGCGACCGGCCCTCGCACGCCGAGCTCACCCGCATCTTCTTCCTGGAGCTGAAGGTCGTCGGCTCGACCATGGGCACCAAGGACGAGCTGGAGGACCTGCTGGCCTTCTGCGCGGCCACGGGGGTGCGGCCTGTGGTCGACGAGGTGCTGCCCCTGGACCGGGCCCGCGAGGGCTTCGAGCGTCTGGAGTCCGGCGACCTGTTCGGAAAGATCGTGCTGGAGGTCTGACGACGCCCGCAGGTCTGTCCGCCGCCCCCCCGGCACACATTCACATCTCCGCGCACCTTCACGCGTCAACTTTGGTTGACGTGCCCTCCCTGTCAACGTAAGTTGACATGCATGACCGAAGCAACGGATCTCGCCGAGCGCGCGGGCGATCGCGACCCACGGATCGGGCTGCGGGCCGTCTCCGCGCTGCGGAGGCTGGTGGAGCAGTTGGAGGCCGTGCAGGTGCGCAGTGCGCGCCTGCACGGCTGGTCGTGGCAGGAGATCGCAGCCGAGCTCGGTGTGAGCAGGCAGGCCGTGCACAAGAAGTACGGGAGGCAGTGATGTTCGAGCGGTTCACCGAGGACGCCCGCGCCGTGGTCCTGGGCGCGGTCGAGCAGGCGGAACGGGCGGGCGCAGCGTCGGTCGACGACGGGCACATGCTGCTCGCCCTGCTTGCCCCGCTCGACGGAGGCGCTGGGGGTAACGGCAGTCGCGCCTCGTTCGCGCTGACGGCCCTGGGCGTCGCCGACCGGCGCGCGTCCGTCGAACGGGCCCTGGCCGAAGCGCGGCGCATGGGCGGCCTCTCGAAGGCCGACACCGAAGCGCTCGCCGGACTCGGCATCGACCTGGAGGAGATCGTCGCCCGGGTCGAGGAGGCGCACGGGGCCGGGGTGCTGGCCGGTGCGCACGCGGGTGGCCGGGGGCCGGGCGGACGGAGCGCGGCCGGGTGGGGCCGGAAGGCCTGGCTCGGGCGGCTGCCCTTCACGCGGGACGCCAAGCAGGTCCTCGTCAAGTCCCTGCGGATCGCGAGCGCGCGCCGCGACCGGGCCATCGGGGCGCACCACATCCTCATGGCGCTCACGGTCCGCCCCGGGGTCGTCTCCGAGGTCCTCACGGACCACGGGGTGACGTACACGGAACTGGAACGGGTCCTCTTCGCCGGGGCCGGGACTGGGGCCGGGCCCGAGGCCGGGAGTGGGGGCGGGAGCGGGGGCGGGAGCGGGGCCGGGGCCTCCTGAAGCCCCGGCGTTCTCCGTCCCTGACGCCGGCTCTCAGGGGGCGGGTGTGCGCAGGGACGCGCCGATGTGGGCCGCCGCCTGTGACAAGTGGCGGCGGGCCTCGCGGAGTTGGGTCTCCGTCACGCCGTGGTCGCGGGCCGCGTCGCGGATGTCGTCGCGGAAGCGGTCCAGGAGCCGGTCGAGGTCCCTGCCCGGGTCACCGGTGAGGTCCTCCCGGGCCCAGTCCGGGGTGTACTCCACGGGGACGTCCATGCGGGCGGCGCTGAACTTGGGGCCGGTGTCGGTGCCGGTCTTGGTGCCGGTCTCGGTCTCGGCGTCGGTCCTGGTGCCGGCGTCGGTCCTGGTGTCGGCCGCGGTGCCGGACTCCGGTCCGGTGCCGAAGTTCTTGGCGAAGTCCTTGCCGAAGTCCTTGCCGAAGTCCTTGCCGAACCCGCCGAACTCCTTGGCCAGTTCGGTCAGGCCCTCGCGCACGCCCGTCGGCCAGTCGCCCCGCACGAAGTGGTCCTGGACCTGCTCCTGCACCCGCCTGGCGATCCGCTGGACCTCCTCCTGGGCGTCCTTGGCCTGGCGGCGGGCCCGCTGGGCCTCCTCGCGGGCCCGGCGGCTCTCGTCCTTCGCGCGCCGCGCCTGCTCCTTCCACTCCTGCCTGGCGCGCTTGAACTCCTCCTTCGCCTGGCGCCAGCTCTCCTTGTCGCCCCACGTGCCGTCGAAGAAGTCGTTCGGATCGGGGAACGGCCTGCCGGTGTCCGGGCCGCCCGAGGCGCGCGCCTCCTTGGCCGCGGCCCGCATCTCGCGCCGCAGCTCACCGGCGGCACCCTGCACGCCGTCGCGGATCTCGGCGGCCAGCTCGGCGACCGACTCGCGGATCTCCAGCTCCAGATCGGCCAGCTCGCCGCTGCGGCCCGCCAGTTCGGCGCGACCCGCGTCCGTGATGGCGTAGACCTTCCGGCCGCCTTCGGTGGTGTGGGTGACCAGGCCCTCCGCCTCCAGCTTCGCGAGGCGGGGGTAGACCGTGCCTGCCGAAGGTGCGTACAACCCCTGGAAGCGTTCCTCTAGGAGGCGGATCACCTCATAGCCGTGGCGCGGGGCCTCGTCGAGCAGCTTGAGCAGGTACAGGCGGAGGCGGCCGTGGGCGAACACGGGGGGCATTTCAGAGCACCTTCTTGTCGGTCGGGCCGTCGGTGGGGCGAGCGGTGGGGCCGCCGGTCGGGCCGTCGGTCGGTCGGGTGGCCGGTTCGTCGGCGGGGCCGTCGGCCGAGGCGATGTCCAGGGGGACCTCGTCGTATGGATCTTCCTGCATCGGCTCTCCCGTCGGCTCTCCGATCGGCTCCGCTGTCGGCTTTCCCGTCGGTTCTCCCGTGGGCCCTGCCGTCGGGTCTTCCCCCAGCTGTGGCCTGCGCAGGAGTGCGATGGATCCGGACACCGTCGTCGCCTTGAGGCGCCCCCGGCCGGTGCCCAGCCGTCCCGTGATCCGCTTGGCGCCCCACTGCCCCCCGACCCGCAGATCCTCGAAGGCGTTCGACACCGCTCCGCTCGCCGTGTCCACCTCGACCTCCGCGTCCGCCGGGTGCGGCAGACGGATCGCTATCTCGCCCGAGACGCTCGTCAGCGCCACGTCGGTCGGGCTGCCCGCCGGGTCGAGGTCCACGATCATCGAACCGCTCACCGAGTCGGCCCGGACCGAGGGGCCCGCGGCTTCGACGACCGTGAGGCTGCCGGACACGGAGTTGAAGCGGAGGGCGCCGGTGACGCCCTGGGCCTCCACGCTCCCGGAAACCGTGTCCGCGCGGACCTGGCCCGCGATACCGAGCAGCGTCGTGTCGCCGGTGACGCCCTTCACCTCCGAGCGGCCCTCGATGCCGGAGACGACGGCACCCGCGCCGACCACGCCCACCTCCACGCTGGTCGCGGTGGGCACGGCCAGGGACACCACCGCGCTGCGGCGCCAGCCCTTGCGGTCGAGCCACTTGAGGAAGCCCTTCCAGGGCAGGTCGTCATAGGCGACGGTGAGGACGCCGTCCTCCTGGGTCACCCTCAGGGGCGGGCCCTCGATCTCGGAGACCTCCAGGCGGGCGGAACCTTCGTCCGTGCCCACCACGTTCACCGCTCCGTTGACCACGCGGACGTGGAGTGCTGTCACGGGGGCGTCGAACGTGAGCTTTCGGGGCTCGGTGACGGACCACTCCGACATGAGCTGACCTCCTTGGCGGGCCGGACGCGACGCGCCATATCGCGTCTCTGCCATTCACGATATATCGCGGCTCCCCGAAGTCAAGACACCCGGGGAGTGAACCGTTCGTCCTGGCTGTCGCGCGGCGGGCTTTATGCGCCGAATGCTGCGATCTGTCCTAGCGTGGGATCATGTCGTCCCACGTCTCTTCGCCCGATTCCGCCCGGTCCGCCAGGGCCGCGGGCGCGCTGCTGCTCTGCCGGGCCGAGCCCGACGCCGTCGAGACCGTCGCCCAGCTGCTCCGCGAGCGGATGCTGCTCGCCGAGGCCGGACGCGGCTGGAGCGTGCTGGTGCCCGAGGGCAAGCCGTGGCAGCACGGCGACGAACCGGTCGACCGGGTCCTGACCGGGTGGGCCACCGCGCTCGCCGTCGGCTCGGGCTGGCCCGTGCTCGCCCTGTGGTGGGACGACGACCGCTCCGGCTACACCCTCGCGGCGGGCTTCCGGCGGACCGTCGGGTACGAGTGGCTGGCCAACGGGACGCCCCTCGGGGAGGACGAGGCCATGCGGACGTTCGCCGGGCGCCTCGGCCTCGATCCCGTACTGGACATGCAGTCCCTGGAGGCGCTGGCCCGGCCCGACACGGAGGCCGACGCGCGCGCCAGGATGCTCGGGCTCCTCGCCGTCCTCACCCGCACGGGGCTCACTCTGCCGCCGGGTCTCGGTCCCGGGGAGCCGGCCGACAGGCTGCGCGAGGTGGCGCGCGCCCAGCAGGGCGTGCGGCAGGTCGAGTGGTCCGGGTGGCGGGACGCGGTGCGGGCGGAGTTCGGCGCGGTCGAGAAGGGGCCGCTCGGCCCCTGGGTGCGCGGGCCCAGGGCGCGGGCGCTGGCGGCGGCGCAGGTCGCGGCCGGGCTGCCGCTGGCGGTGTGGGCGGTGCGGCGGCGCAGCGGGGGCTGGACCGCGGCAGCAGCGTTGCTCGTGGCGCAGGGTGCGGTGGGGCTCGCGTACGACCGGATGCGGGCGCGGGACTGACACGCCCGCGCGCACGCCATCCGCTGACCCGCCGGGTCGGGCTCTGTGGAGGTTCGGGGGTGCCCGTGCCGTCGGCGTCCGCGTCGCTGGCGCGGGGTGGGGCGGGGGTTCGGATGCGGGTGGGGCGCGGGGCTGAGCGTCCGCGCGGTATGCCCTCCGCCGGTTCGCCGGGTCGGGCTCAGTGGCGGTTGGGGGTTGCCCGTGCCGTCGGCGTCCGTGCCGCTGGTGCGGGGTGCGGTGGGGCGGGGGTTCGGATGCGGGCGGGGTGGGCGCGGGACCGAGGCGTCCGCGCGGCACGCCCTCCGTCGACCCGCTGGGTCGGGCTCTGTGGAGGTTCGGGGGTGCCCGTGCCGTCGGCGTCCGCGTCGCTGGCGCAGGGTGCGGTGGGGCTTCGGATACGAGGGTGGGGCGGGCCCCCCGATGCGGGCGGGGCCCGTGACTGGGCGTCCGCGCGGCACGCCATCCGCCGACCCGTCGGAGCGCTGTCCTCCTCCGCCGACCCGCCGGAGCGCGGTCCCCCTTCGCCGACCCACCGGGCCAGCCCCGCCGCAGCTCAGGAACACCCCCGTCGTCGGCGTCCGCGGTGCCTACTCGTCCTCGTCCTCGTCGTCCAGTCGGGCCAGCCACGTCGCCAGGCGCTCGACCGGCACCTCGAAGTCGGGGTTGAGGTCCACGAAGGTGCGGAGCTGCTCGGCGAGCCACTCGAAAGTGACCTCTTCCTCGCCGCGCCGCTTCTCCAGCTCCTCGATGCCACGGTCGGTGAAGTACAACTCATGCTCCTGGTGCGTGACGGCCTTCTACGAAGGACGGCTGTTTCCGCTTCATGGTAGGCCGTGTGCGAACCGCTCCCACCTGGCCGGTCCTGGCCGGTTTCATGCGCCGTTCAGGGGGTGCCTGCAACCATGCGGGGCACCGGCCTCGTCGCAGAGCAAGCAGCGGAGGCGAAGGGTGAGTCGCGCGGAGAGCGGGGGACAGTGGCGGGACACGTCCAGCGGATCGAACTGCCCGGCGGGAAGATCGTGCACGCGCGGATCGGCGCGTCCGGCCGGCACGGCGAGGACGACGAGGATGTCGGCGTGCTCGACACCGCCGTCGCCAGGGTCGAGGAGCTCGGCGAGCTGATCCGCAGCGTCGGCGGCTCCGTGCTCGACGCCGCGGCCGCGGCCCGGCCCGACGAGGCCAGCGTCACCTTCGGAGTCGAGCTCAGCGCCAAGCCCGGCAAGGTGATCGCCGTACTCGCCGAGGGCGAGGCCAAGGCATCCGTGCAGGTCACGCTCGTCTGGCAACTGGACCGCCGGGAGAGTGCCGCGCCGGACGACCGCGCGGACCCCCGGCCCGGCCCCGCTCCGCATGCCTGAGCCCGCCCCCCGGCTCGACGCCCTCGCGCAGGCCGCCACCGTCCATCTCATGGCGGCCGACGGCGACGGCGCGTACGGCACGGAGTCGGCCATGTGGGGGAGTGGATTCTTCGTCGCGCCCGGCTGGGTGCTGACCTGCGCCCACGTCCTGCGGCCGTATCTCGCCAGGGACCGCGCGCGGACGTTCGCCGTGCGCGGCACCGACCTCAACGACGGCATCCCCGTCACGGCCCGCCTGACGCACTGGCTCATCGGCGACCACGAGCGGCCCGTCCTGCCGCCCGAGGAGGACCTCGCCCTCGTACGGCTCCTCGACGACACCGTGGAGCACGAGTGCGTATGGCTCGCCGACCGCGCCGTACGCCCCTTCGGGGACGTCGTCGCGTACGGCTACCGCCCCGACGAGAACGAGGGCAGCGCGGGCGCCAAGCCCTGGAGCGCCGACGCCGAGATCAACGTCAGGGACGACGGCGCCGGTCTGCGCTTCAAGCCCGACATCGCCTTCCCGAAGGGTGTGTCCGGCGGCCCGCTGCTCGATCCGCGCACCGGCGCCGTCGTCGGCCTGATCAAGTCGCGCCGCAGGGAGCGCGACGGCGGCATGGCCGTCGCGACGCTCGCGCTGCGCCGGTTCGGCGACGCCTACCGCGAGATGACGGCCGCCCACGACCGCTGGCACGGCACGGCCCCGCGCGTCATCACCGGCGACAACTGGATCGACGAACAGCAGCGGCTGCCCGGGACGGAGCGGCGTCCGGGACCCGACCAGTGGACGCCCAAGGACCGCCGCACCGCGCTCGGCCTCCTCGCCCGGCTGCCCGACCCGGGGGCCGCGCCCTCCGTCGCCAAGATCGTGCGCAAGGTGCGGGGGCGCAGGCCGCCCGGTGCCGTGCCCGCGCTGCTCACCTGGCGCGACGGCCACGGACTGCTGTACGACAGCGCGCTGCCCGAGGACGCGCTGACGTTCCTGCACTACCTGCGGCTCGTCGCCGCGTACGTGCGCAGCCGCGGTGGCGACGCCGAGCGGCTGGAGGACTGGGTCGCCGAGCGGCTCAGGGAGGACGACCGCGTCCATCTGCACGCCCTGGTCACCGACGCCCGGCTCCCCGACGGGCTGCTCCCCGGCCCCGGCGGCCCGGACCGCGCCGCCGTGCCCTACCCGGGCCCGGGTGAAGGCCCCACGGTCACTGTCCTGCTCGACCCGGTGATCAGCGTGACGCCCGCCCGTTTCCACTGGCAGATCTGGGTCGACCACGGTGACCCGCAGGGGGAGTACGACACGGAGATGGCCGCAGAGGACTACTCCGGAGAGGGCTTCCTGCCCGGGGAGCTCGTCCAGGCGCTGCGCGCGCCCCTCAGCAGGACCCTGCACCGGCTGGACGGCGAGGGGCCGCCCGTACCGCTGGAAGTCGCCCTGCCCGCCGAGCACTTCGACACGCAGGTGCACCGCTGGCAGTTCGACGACATCGCGAAGCTGTACGCCACCGAGCGGCTCGGCACCCAGCGCCGCGTCGTCCTGCGCGACCTCGCGCGCCGCGCCGATCCGGACAACCCCGACTGGCACGACCGCTGGCAGTCGGTCGCCGCCGCACGCGAGCTGGCGCCCGCACGCGTCCCCGAACGGGACACCAGGCCGCAGGCCGGACACTTCCAGAAACTGCCGCACACCGTCATCCCCGTGATGTGCAGGCCCGCCGGGCGCGGTGTGGGACGCGACGCCATGAAGCTGGCCCTCGGCAGCGGGCACGGCGTCGTGCTCTGGCACATCGAGGGACACGCCACCCGCGGCTGCCAGGACGCCTGCGACGACCTGCACACGGGCGTCGAGCAGCTGCTCGGCCGGCTCGGCTCGGTCGCCGAACTGCCCGACCGCATCCGGCACATCCGGCAGGACATCAGCAGGGGCAGGGACGACCGGCACTGGGCCGAACCCCTCGCCCTCCTGTACGACGACCCGCGGCGGCCGCTGCCGCCCGAGGACACGATGCCGGCGGACTCGCCGTGAGGGCGGCCCGCGCGGGTACGCGCACGGTGGCGAGGGCGCGATCGTGGGTACGTCTCCACCGACCGTCGACGAGGAGCACGCAGTGAGCGGATGGTTCATCTACGAAGGCGTCGGGGGTCCGGATCCGGACAGGATCAGACGGCTGCCAGGGCCGCCGCCCTGGCGCGCCTTCGACGCCGAACCGGTGCCCTACGACGTCCCGGACATCGACTCCGCGACGCGCCGCCGCCTCGGCGACAGCAACGTGCCCATGTCCGTGCAGAGCGCCGAGACCCTCGAACTCATCAACGCCGCCCTCTACTTGCGGCGCCCCCTCCTCGTCACCGGCGAACCGGGCTCAGGCAAGAGCACCCTCGCGCACTCCCTCGCGTACGAACTGGGGCTCGGCCGTGTCCTGCAATGGGCCATCGTCAGCCGCAGCGAGCTGAAGGACGGCCTCTACACCTACGACGCGATCGGCCGCCTCCAGGACAACCAGCTCGGCCGCGACCACTCCGAGGACATCGGCCGCTATCTGCGGCTCGGCCCGCTCGGCACCGCGCTCATCGCCTCCGACCGGCCGCGCGTCCTGCTCATCGACGAACTCGACAAGAGCGACATCGACCTGCCCAACGACCTCCTGAACGTCCTGGAGGAGGGCGAGTTCGGCATCCCCGAGCTGGAGCGGATCGCCGACCGGCCGGGACAGGAGACCGTGCAGGTCCTCACCGACGACGGCCGCCGCGTGCCGGTCACCCGCGGCCGCGTGCGCTGCCGTGCCTTCCCCGTCACCGTCCTCACCAGCAACCGCGAGCGCGAGTTCCCCGGACCGCTGCTGCGCCGCTGCGTACCGCTCGACCTCGAACCGCCCCGCGACCAGCGGCTCGCCGCGATGGTCCTCGCGCACTTCGGGACGGGGGCGTACGACACGAACATCGACCTCGTCGACCAGTTCACGGACGCCGAGGCGGACGGCGCGCTCCGCCCCACCGACCAGCTCCTGAACGCCATCTTCCTCGCCCAGCACGCCGCACGGCAGCAGCCCGAGCGGCGCGAGGAGATCGCCGGGCTGCTCATGCGTCCCCTGGACCGAGGGCCCCGGTGACCCGGTGACCGCCGCCCCGCACCGCGCCGACGCCGTGAGCGACGCTCTCGCGGCGCTCGTCGCGCGGCTGCGGGACGCCGAACTCGCCCCGACCGTCCAGGAACTGGCCGACTCGCTCTGGCTCGCGGCGCAGGTCGCCGCGCGTGACGAAGGGGGCACGGCGGACAGGGCGCGCCGCCCCGAGGCGGAGCGGGAGCGGCCCGCGCCGTCCCGCGGCACGTCCGACGCGGCCGCACCGCACCGGGCGCCCGCGCCCCCGGCGCCCGCACCCCGCGTGCCGCCCCGCCCCGCGCCCCGCGCGCGCCTCGTCGTACCCGTCGAGGACGGCGGTGCGCAGGAGCGGCAGGGCGGCGTCCCCGTCCAGGTGCCCACCGCCGCGGTGCTGCCCGATCCGCTCGCCCTGCAACGCGCGCTGCGCCCCCTGCAGCGGTACCGGCCGCCCGTCCGCCCCGTCCCGCGCCACCTCGACGAACAGGCCACGGCGGAGCGCGCCGCCGACACCGGCCTCGTGGTCCCCGTGCTGCGGCACGCGCGGCGGCGCGAGGCACGGCTGCTGCTCGTGATGGACCTGTCGACCTCGACGGTCGTGTGGGAGCAGGCACTCCGCGAGCTGCACCACGTGTGCGAGCGCTCCGGAGCCTTCCGCGAGGTACAGGTGCAGTACCTGCACGAGGGCGACGACGGGCGGCCCGGATACGCGGCGACGGCCCGCCCCGGCGCCGCGCTCCAGGACCCCGGACGCCTCAGCGACCCCACGGGCGGCCGGCTGACCCTCGTTCTCAGCGACTGCGCGGGCCCGATGTGGCGCTCCGGGCTGATGCAACGGCTCCTGTACCGGTGGGGCTCGCTCGCGCCGGTCGCCGTGGTGCAGCCACTGCCCCAGCGCATGTGGCGGCGCACGCACCTCCCCGCACGCCGGGGGCACCTGCACCGGTGGGAAGGCCCCGCCGGGCACCTGGAGTTCGAACCCGCGGGCGGCGGCACGGCCGGCCGCCGGCCGAAGACCGTCCCCGTGCCGGTGCTCGCCCTGCGGCGCTCCTCCGTGGAGGGCTGGGCCCGCCTCGTGTCCGGCGCGACCGGCCAGTCCCTGGAGGCGGCGGCGGGCCTGGCCGAGGCCGCGCACGGGCCGTCCTCAGCGCCCGTGCGGGCCCGGCAGGAGGTCGACGGCAGACAACGGGTGCGGGCCTTCCGGCGCACCGCCTCGCCCGCGGCCTGGCAGCTCGCCGTGTACCTGTCGGCGGTGCCGACCATCCTGCCCGTCATGCAGCTCGTGCAGCGCGCCATGCTGGCGGGCACCGGCCCGGAGGTCCTCGCGGAGGTGCTGCTCGGTGGACTCCTGAAACGCGGCGAACGGGACGACGACCCCGAAGTGCTCGCCTACCGGTTCCTGGACGGCGTCGAGGAGGAGCTCATCGGGCACCTCGCGCAGGACGACGCGCGGCTGCTGCAGAAACACTGCTCCGACTACCTGGAACGGCGGTTCGGCCGCAGCGTCCACAACTTCCCCGCCACGGCGGTCGCGCTGCTCGGCGACGCGGGAGAGCCCGCACAGCCCCAGGGCGGCGGCGACGCGGACCACCCCGGCCTGCGGGCGTTCGCCGAGGTCTCCGGAGAGGTGCTGCGGCGGTTCCTGCCGACGTCGCGCGGCGTGGCCGGACGGGACCCCGGGCACGGCGACACGGCGTCGCTGCGGGCGGCGGCGCGGGCGGCCCGCGAGCGGTACGCGCAGGGGCGCCAGGCACGTGAACTCGACCGCGCCGTCGACCTGCTGGAGGCCGCCGCAGCGGCCTCGCCCGGCGGCGCGGGACGCGACGGCATCCTCGCCGAGCTGGGCGAGACGCTGTTCCTGCGGTGGACGGCGCGGCGGAGCGTGGCGGACCTGCGCGAGGGGCTGCGGGCCGCGGCCACGGTCGCCGAACGGCTGCCGCAGACCCGGCTGCTGCTCGGCGCGGTCCTCATGGAGATCGCCGAGGAGGTGGAGCGCGCGGGGACAGCCGCGGCCGCGCTGCCGGACGAGGTGCGGGAACGGGCGGCCCGCCTCAGCGGTGACCCGCCGCGCGGCCCCCGAGGAACGCGCGGCGCGCTCTGGGCCGAGTACCTCCTCCTGAACGACGCGGCCGCCGAACTCCTCCCGCTCCCCGCCCACATCGGCGACGACCCGTCCCACCCGGGCTGGCCGGCCCAGCGCGCCCTGGCAGAGGCCCTGGGCCGCCTGGCGGTGGTGGCGGCACGCCTGGTCGAGGAGGGCGCGCGCGTGGGCGGCGGGGCGGGCAGGGGCGCGTCCCCGGGCTCCGGCACGGCATCCGGCGGTGGGGCAGCCCGGCAGGGCGGCGCGGGGGCGCGGCACAGGGGACAGGGCGGTGGCGCCGGCGGGGTCTTCGGGGGGCGTGTGGTGGAGGGCGGGCCGGGGCGCGGAGGGCTCGCGGACACCTTCGGGGGCGCGTCCGGCGGGGGGCCGCGCGTCGACTTCAGCGGGGGCGTCTTCCTCGGGCCGGCGGCGGGCGGCACGGCAGCGGCCCCCGCCGCGCCGCCCGCCGCCGCGCCGCGCGCGGGCCGCCTCGACCTCGGCGACGCCGCCTTCCACGGCAGCACCCTGGGCGGCCCCCGCCACCGCGCCGAAGGACCCCGGCCGCAGGACGTCTACGTCGACTTCATGCGCCGCGCCGTCGACACCACCGGCGTACTGACCCTCGGCCCCGACCCTGCCGACGGGTTCCTGCTGCGGGGGCGGCTGCGCAAACGGCTCGCCAGGCACTGCACGGGGCGGGGCGAGATCGCGCGGGAGGGCGGCGACCGGGACGCGCCCGACGGCACCGCCATCGCCGCCGACGCCTGCGACGACCTCCAGGAAGCCCTCGCGCGGGGCACGTTCGCCGCCGACGAGCGCAGCCTGGCCTGGCTCGACCTCGCGGAGGCGCTCCAGCTCGCCTGGTGCCACGACGCCGACGAGGGCGGACAGCGGCTCATCCGCACCGCCCTGGACGAGGCCCTCGAAGCGGCTGACGGCGACCACGGGCTGACCCTCGCCTGCCATGTGCGCGGCGCCGACGTGTACTGGGCGCGCCACTTGGCCACCGGCCTGCCCGGCCACCGCCAGCTGGCCGTCGAGGGCTGGGAGAAGGCCCTCCCGCTCACCTCGCGGGACGACCCGAGCCGGGTCGTGCTGAGGTCCCGGCTCGGCACCGCCCTCGCCCAGCGCGGCCTCGCGACGGCGTCCGTGGCGGACACCGACGCCGCCGTACGTCATCTGCGCGAGGCCCTGGACGCGACGCCGTCGCCCGACCCGGGCCGCAACGAGCGCCGGATGCACCTGGCCAACGCGTACATCGCGCGCTTCCAGGTCCAGCAGGTGCTCGCCGACCTCCACGAGGCCGAGTGGCTCCTCGGCGCGGTGGCCCGCAGTGTCACGGACCCCGTGCCCGCCGCGTACTGCTGGCTGCGGCGCGGCGAGGTGGCGGCGCAGATCTTCGCCCGTACCGGTATCCGGCCGCAGCTCCACTGGGCGGCCGAGTACTACCGCAAGGCCGCCGAGACAGCCGTGGCCGCCGGTGAACCGTCGCTCGCCGCCGAGGCGCACCAGTCGTACGCCGAGGCCCTCGAAGAACTCGGCGACCCCGGCCGGGCCCTGACGGAGTACCGCAAGGCCCACCGACTGCTCCCCGAGTACGGCCCGGACCGCGCCACCTACGTACGCGCCGACGAGATCCGCGCCGCCATCGCCCGCCTGGAGTCCTTGCCGGGCGAGGCGTGACCGGGGGTGGTGAGCGCGAACGCCGGTGGGCCCGGCCCCGAGTCCAGAGAACTCGGGGCCGGGCCCACCTTCGTACGACCGCCGGGGCTTACGCCTCGAAGACCTCGCTGAGCAGCTGGTCCTGCTCGGCCTGGTGGCGCTTGGCCGAGCCGACCGCCGGGGACGAGCTGTGCGGACGCGAGATGCGGCGCAGGCGCTCGCCGTGCGGGATGTCCGCGCCGACCGCCAGGTCCAGGTGGTCGATGAGGTTGAGGGCGATGAAGGGCCACGCGCCCTGGTTCGCCGGCTCCTCCTGCGCCCACAAGTACTTCTCGGCGTTCGGGTACTTGGCGATCTCCGCCTGGAGCTCGGCACCCGGCAGCGGGTACAGCCGCTCGATGCGGATGATCGCCGTGTCCGTGGCGCCGCGCTTCTGGCGCTCCGCCTCCAGGTCGTAGTACAGCTTGCCCGCGCAGAAGACGACCTTGCGGACCGCGGCCGGGTCGACCGACGCGTCGCCGATGACCGGGCGGAAGCCGCCCGTCGTGAACTCCTCCGTCTTCGAGGCCGCCGCCTTGAGGCGCAGCATCGACTTCGGGGTGAAGACCACCAGCGGCTTGTGGTGCGGGTTGTGCACCTGCCACCGCAGGAGGTGGAAGTAGTTCGACGGGAGGGTCGGCATCGCGACCGTCATGTTGTTCTGCGCGCACAGCTGGAGGAAGCGCTCGATGCGGGCGGACGAGTGGTCCGGTCCCTGGCCCTCGTAGCCGTGCGGCAGGAGCAGCGTGACGCCCGAGTGCTGGTTCCACTTCTGCTCGGCGGCGGAGATGTACTCGTCCACCACCGTCTGCGCGCCGTTGACGAAGTCACCGAACTGCGCTTCCCACATGACGAGGGACTCGGGGCGGGCCAGCGAGTAGCCGTACTCGAAGCCCATCACCGCGTACTCGGAGAGGAGCGAGTCGTAGACGTTGTAGCGCGCCTGCTCCTCGGAGAGGTACATCAGCGGCGTGTAGTCCTCGCCCGTCGCGCGGTCGATGAGGACCGCGTGGCGCTGGCCGAACGTGCCGCGGCGGGAGTCCTGGCCCGACAGGCGGACCGGGGTGCCCTCCAGGAGCAGCGAGCCGATGGCGAGGGTCTCGCCCATGCCCCAGTCGATCGTGCCCTCTTCGACCATCGTCGCGCGGCGCTGCAGCTGCGGCAGCAGGCGCGGGTGGACGGTGACCCGGTCGGGGATGTTGACCTGCGACTCGGCGATCCGCTTGACGACCTCCTGGGAGATCGCGGTCTCGACGTGCACCGGGAACTCGGCCTGCGGGGCCGGCACATCGGCCTGCGCGGGCTGCGAGACGGCCTCGCGGACCTCGGTGAAGACCTTCTCCAGCTGGCCCTGGAAGTCCTGCAGTGCCTGCTCGGCCTCTTCCAGGGTGATGTCGCCGCGACCGATGAGGGACTCGGTGTAGAGCTTGCGCACCGAGCGCTTCTTGTCGATCAGGTCGTACATCAGCGGCTGCGTGAACGCCGGGTTGTCCGACTCGTTGTGCCCGCGGCGGCGGTAGCAGATGAGGTCGATGACCACATCCTTGTTGAACGCCTGGCGGAACTCGAAGGCGAGGCGCGCGACGCGGACGACGGCCTCGGGGTCGTCGCCGTTCACGTGGAAGATCGGCGCCTCGATCATGCGGGCCACGTCCGTGGCGTACATGGAGGAGCGCGACGACTCCGGGGCGGCGGTGAAGCCGACCTGGTTGTTGATGACGATGTGGACCGTGCCGCCCGTGCGGTAGCCGCGCAGCTGCGACATGTTGAGCGTCTCGGCGACCACACCCTGGCCCGCGAAGGCCGCGTCACCGTGCAGGGCGACGGGCAGGACCGTGAAGTCCGTGCCGCCCTTGTTGATGATGTCCTGCTTGGCGCGGACGATGCCCTCGATGACCGGGTCGACCGTCTCCAGGTGGGACGGGTTGGCGGCCAGCGAGACCTTGATCTGCTCGCCGTCCAGGCCGGTGAAGGTGCCCTCGGCGCCCAGGTGGTACTTCACGTCGCCGGAGCCGTGCATGGACTTGGGGTCCATGTTGCCCTCGAACTCGCGGAAGATCTGGGCGTACGACTTGCCGACGATGTTGGCGAGCACGTTCAGGCGGCCGCGGTGGGCCATGCCGATGACGACCTCGTCCAGGCGCGACTCGGCGGCGCTGTCGAGCACGGCGTCGAGCAGCGGGATGACGGACTCGCCGCCCTCCAGGGAGAAGCGCTTCTGGCCGACGTACTTCGTCTGGAGGAACGTCTCGAAGGCCTCCGCGGAGTTCAGCCGGCGCAGGATGCGCAGCTGCTCCTCGCGCTCGGGCTTGGTGGCGTGGGTCCGCTCGATGCGGTCCTGGAGCCACTTGCGCTGCTTCGGGTCCTGGATGTGCATGAACTCGACGCCGGTGGTGCGGCAGTACGAGTCGCGCAGCACGCCGAGGACGTCGCGCAGCTTCATCATCGACTTGCCGGCGAAGCCGCCGACCGCGAACTCCCGCTCCAGGTCCCACAGGGTGAGGCCGTGCTCGGTGATGTCCAGGTCGGGGTGCTTGCGCTGCTTGTACTCCAGCGGGTCCGTGTCGGCCATGACGTGGCCGCGGACGCGGTAGGAGTGGATCAGCTCGAAGACGCGGGCGGCCTTCGTGACGTCGTCGTCGTGCGAGGCGTCGATGTCCTTGAGCCAGCGGACCGGCTCGTAGGGGATGCGCAGCGCCTTGAAGATCTCGTCGTAGAAGTCCTGCTCGCCGAGGAGGAGGTTCGCGACGATCCGCAGGAACTCACCGGAGGCGGCGCCCTGGATCACCCGGTGGTCGTAGGTCGACGTGAGCGTCATGACCTTCGAGATGCCGAGCTTGTTCAGGGTGTCCTGGGAGGTGCCCTGGAACTCCGCGGGGTAGTCCATCGAGCCGACGCCCATGATGACCGACTGGCCGGGCATCAGGCGCGGGACCGAGTGGACGGTGCCGAGGCCGCCGGGGTTGGTCAGGGAGACCGTCACGCCGGTGAAGTCGTCCATGCCCAGCTTGCCGTCGCGGGCGCGGCGGACGATGTCCTCGTAGGCCTGCCAGAACTCGAAGAAGTTCAGCGTCTCGGCCTTCTTGATGCCCGCGACCACGAGCTGGCGGTCGCCGTTGGGCTTCACCAGGTCGATGGCGAGGCCGAAGTTGATGTGCTCCGGCTTGACCAGGGTGGGCTTGCCGTCCTTCTCCACGAAGGAGTAGTTCATCGACGGCATGGCCTTGATGGCCTGCACCATCGCGTACCCGATGAGGTGCGTGAAGGAGATCTTCCCGCCGCGGGCGCGCTTGAGGTGGTTGTTGATGACGATGCGGTTGTCGAAGAGCAGCTTCACCGGGACCGCGCGGACCGACGTCGCCGTCGGGACCTCGATCGAGGCGTTCATGTTCTTCGCGACCGCGGCGCTCGGGCCGCGCAGCGTCACGTACTCGGGACCGGCCGGAGCCGCGTCAGCAGGGGCCGTCGGCTCCGCCTTGGCGGCGGGCTTCGCGGCCGCGGGCTTGGCGGCAGCCGCGGGCTTGGCGGCGGCCGGCTTCGCGGCGGGAGCCGGAGCGGCAGCCGCGGGCTTCGCGGGAGCGGCCGGTGCCTGCGCCTGGGGAGCGGCGGGCGCGGCCTTGGCCGGAGCGGCCTCGGCCGTCGGTGCGGCGGGAGCGGTGGTCGCGGCCCCCGCGGCCGCGTCACCCGCCGGCTTCGCCGGGGCGGCGGCTACGGAAGCGCCCGCCCCTGGCTTGTAGTCGGCGAAGAAGTCCCACCAGGCTCGGTCGACCGAATTCGGGTCCTGGAGGTACTGCTGATAGATCTCGTCGACGAGCCACTCATTGGGACCGAAGGCAGCAGCAGGGTCCTTGCCCTGCCCGTCTTGGTCGGTCGAGATGCTCGAGCTACTGGGGGACTGTGACGACACGGCGGTAACCGCCCTCTTCCGCTTCACAAGGTGATGGACAGCGGAAATAAAGGCTACGCCTCTGAAGGCGCGAGGTGCAGACCGGGCCCGGCATCCGTCGCGTAAGTCACACTGGAACAGTGGTTTCGGCGCTGTGAATGGCGGGAAACAAGCGAGGTTCCGCAACGCCAGATGGCCGCGCGGGTACGTCTGTGGGACGTCTACGCGCGGCGGCGGCCCTCCGGGTGCCCAGGAACGGCACCCGTGAATCGCTTCGACTCGAACCCTACGTCAACTTCACGCCTCGGGCAGGCCCGGAAGAGTGACCTGGATGCGGCAGCCGCGAGGGGATTCGGCCACCCCGATGTGCCCGCCGTGCAGATCGACCGCCCAGCGCGCGATGGCGAGGCCGAGACCCGTCCCGCCGTCGTTGCCGGAGCCCTTCACGGGGGCGCCCGCGTGGCTGCCCCGGTTGAACCGCTCGAAGACGCGGTGCCACTCCGACTCCGGGATGCCGGGGCCCTCGTCGAGCACCTCCAGGTCCAGGGATTCGGGATCGGGGCCGCGCCTGGCCCGTACCGTCACACGGCCGTGCGGCGGGCTGTGCTTGACCGCGTTGTCGATGAGGTTCGCCACGACCTGGTGGAGCCGCTCCGCGTCCGCGTGGGCCGTCAGTTCCGGGGGCGAGACGTCGAGGTGCAGATGGACGTCCGTACGCGTGTGACTGCCGGAGCCCGAGGCGATGCCCGCGCGCGCGGAGGCGACCATGTTGGCCTCCTTCAGGACGCCCGACAGATACGGCCACACCTCGAAGCGGCGGGCCTTGAGCGGCACGACGCCGTTGTCCAGGCGGGACAGGTCCAGGAGCGTCTCGACGAGCCGCCCCAGGCGCTCCGTCTGCTTCAGGGCCGTGCGCATCGTCTCGGGATCGGCGGCCGAGACGCCGTCGACCACGTTCTCCAGGACGGCCCGCAAACCCGCGATGGGGGTGCGCAGCTCGTGCGAGACGTTGGCCACGAGCTCCTTGCGCTGGGTGTCCTGGGCCTCCAGGTCGTCCGCCATGGCGTTGATCGTGGACGCCACGTCGCCCAGCTCGTCGCGCCGGTCCGCGCCGCGCACCCGGCGCGTGTAGTCGCCGTGCGAGACGGCGCGGGCCACCGCGTTCATCTCGTCCAGCGGGGCGGTGAGGCTGTGCGCCACGAACTGCGTGATCAGGAGCGTGGCGATCACCGAGAAGACGGTGATGAAGCGCAGCTCGGTCTTGGTCTTCATGGCCACGAGGAGCAGCCCCGTGGTGATGAACACCGAGACGACCACGAGGGCGCCGAGCTTGGTCTTGATGGAGAACGGCCGCAGCTCTCCGAAGGGCCCGCTCACGGCAGGACCGGCCTCACGGCGACGGGGTCTCGAGGGCGTAGCCCACGCCGTGCACCGTGCGGATCCGCTCGGCCCCGATCTTCCGGCGCAGCGCCTTGATGTGGCTGTCCACGGTGCGGGTGCCGGACGCGTCGGCCCAGTCCCACACCTCGGCGAGCAGCTGCTCGCGCGAGAGGACGGCGCGCGGGGTGTTGGCCAGGCAGACCAGCAGGTCGAACTCCGTGGGCGTCAGATGGACGTCCTCGCTGCGCACCCGCACACGCCGCTGGGCGTGGTCGATCTCCAGCTCGCCGAGGCGCAGGATGCCGCTGCGCGGCGTCGTCGCGGCCAGCGCGGCCCGCTCGACCCGGCGCAGCAGGACGTGCACGCGGGCCGCGAGCTCCCGCATGGAGAACGGCTTGGTCATGTAGTCGTCCGCGCCGACCCCGAGCCCGACCAGCATGTCCGTCTCGTCGTCACGCGCGGTGAGCATGAGGACCGGCACGGGCCGCTGGGCCTGCACCCGGCGGCACACCTCCAGGCCGTCGAAGCCCGGCAGCATGATGTCGAGAATCAGCAGGTCGGGCTGCCATGCCTGGGCGGTGTCGACCGCCGAAGGGCCGTCGCCGGCCGTTTGCACGACAAAACCCTCGGCACGCAGCCGGGCGGCGATGGCGTCGACGATCGTCGGGTCGTCCTCGACCACCAGCACCCGGCGCTGGGCGCCCGGCGTCGCCGCCGTGGCGCCGTTCTGGGAGGTGTGTGTCTGCTCCATCGCCCGCCCCTGACACTGATCGCTTGTGTTCGGTCAGCAGAGTACGGGGCGCGAAGGCACCTCGGCTACGCAGCCCGGACGCCGAGGTGGACCACGTCCGGGACGCCTCGGGCAACGGGGATCTCTTTGGTCCGTACCCTCTGGAATCCGGCATTCCGTAGAGCGTCGTCGAAAGCGGACGAGGGCTGGGCGGACCAGACGGCGAGCACTCCGCCGGGGTTCAGACGTGCTTTGCACGCCGTCAGACCACCAGGCGAGTAAAGGGAGTTGTTGCCCTCAGTCACCGTCCAGCCGGGGCCGTTGTCGATGTCGAGACAGAGCGCGTCGTACGTCCGCGTGGCTCCGGAGACGTACGTGACGAGGTCCGTGTGAAGAATCTGCGCACGTGGGTCGGCGAGCGCGGCTCCGGACAGTTCGGCGAGCGGTCCTTCGCGGTGCCAGCCGATGATGGCCTCCTCGCGTTCGACGACGTCGATGCGTCCCCAGCGGGGGTCGGCGGCGGCCCGCGCGAGGGAGAAACCGACGCCCAGGCCGCCGATCAGGACGGACGGGGACGGGCGGTCGTCGAGGGCGTCGAGGGCCGCGTCGACGAGCAGCCGCTCGGAGCGGCCGTCGGACGTGTCCATCAGGAAGCAGCCGTTGGCGATGATCTGCAGCAGCTCACCGTGGCGCCGCAGGACGACCTCGCCGTGAGGACCCTCGCGCCGGTCGAGCACGACGGGGGCGGTGGTGTGGGTGTGCATGGCGCACAGCGTATTTCCGGGGTGGGCGTCCGCAGGCGGTTCTCCGGCCTTCCGGACACGGACGCGCGACGCAGGACCAGCCCCGCGGGTTGCCGTGTGAGACGCACCTCACGTGGCGCCCGTCATAGACAACGCTCGAAAAGAGGGCAAAGGGTGGGGTGGGACGGAAGGAGCGCCTCACCCGTGAACCAGAGCGTGCGGCCCGCCGGGGCCGCGTCCGACGCGAAGACGCCGGGCACCCTGAACGGCATACCGCGGCAGTCGACGCGTCAGCCCCCGGCGGGGGAGGACCGCGGTCCGAGAGCGGGACATCCCGCCGGTACGGCCACCCGGCGCTTGCGCCCCTGGCAGCTCCTGCCCACCCCCACCGGCACGCCCTTCACCTTCGGGTACGCCCTCGTGCTCGCGGCCACCTCGCTGCTCGCCCGGTACGCCGACCCGGACCTCGTGGCATCGCTCCTCCACGGGTCGAGCACCGACGTGGCGCACCTCGCGCAGAGTCCCGTCCTCGTCCTGGTCGCGAGCGCCCTGTGGATCGCGGGCGGCATCACGTCCCCGTACGCGATCGTGTTCCTGCTGGTGCTCACCGCGCTGGAGCGCCGCATCGGCGGGCTGCGCACCGCCGGTGTCTTCCTCCTAGGCCACGTCGTCGCGACGCTCGCGACCGAGGTCCCGGTCGGCTTCTCGGTCCTCGCCGGCCATCTGCCGGACACGTCGCTGCACCGGCTCGACTACGGCATCAGCTTCGGCGTGGCGGCCAGCGTCGGCGCGCTCGCGGGGCTGCTCACGCCGTGGCTGCGCTGGCCCGTCCTCGTGGGCTTCGGCGGGATGCTGGTCGACGATCTGATCGCGTTCACCGACCCGATGACCAACTGGGGCCACCTGCTCGCGCTGCTGGTCGGTGTCGCCACCTGGCCGTTGCTCAGGCACCGTCCTGGCGCGGACCGCGGCGCATCGCCCACAGGGTCGGGCCCCCGCCCGGCAGCTGGACCTCGCCGAGCACCGTGAAGCCGAAGTGCTCGTAGAAGGGCAGGTTGTCCGCCTTGGAGGACTCCAGGTAGACGGGCAGCCCGGCCTCGTCGGCCTGCGCGAGGCCCGAGCGCAGGAGGGCGGCTCCGTGGCCCTGGCCCTGGGCGGCGGGGTCGGCGCCGAGCACCGCCAGGTACCAGTGCGGTTCCTGGGGGCCGTGTCCGGCGGCCGCCGCCGTGGCCTCGCGGAACAGCGGGGCCCGGTCGCCCAGTATCTCCGCGAGCTCCTCGACGGTCTCCGCGTCGGGCACGGCCTTGTCCTGCGCGCCGGCAGGCACCCAGAAGGCGGCCGCCGCCGCGGTCTGCTCGCAGACGCCGTGGCGGCCGTACTGCCGGGTGAAGATCGTGGCGAAGTAGCGGCCGAGGCCCGCCTCGCGCGTGGCCTCGTCCGGGAAGAACCAGCGCATCATCGGGTCGTCGTGGAAGGCGAGGGCCAGGGTGCGGCCGATCGTCGTGGCGTCGTCGGCCGTCGAGGGCCGCGGGGCGGGGCGTGCCGTCTTCGGTGCATTTGTCATCGACATGCGGGCCATTCTGCACTTGATGATCTTCGCCGCCCGGGCCAGGGCCCCCGTCGCACACGAGCGACGCCGTGACTCGCGCCGGGGGTCCGGGCCGCTCCTTGTCCTAGAGAGCCGCCTCCGCCTCCACGATCGACGGGAACGCGTCGGTCGCGAGGACGCGCGTCAGCCGCAGCCCCGCCCCCACGAGCAGCGCGGCGAACTCGTCCTCCGTCCGCTCCTGGCCGTTCACGATCGCCGCCATCGCCACGTCGAGGGTCTTGCCCAGGTGCGGTTCGTTGCCGGTGGGCAGGAGGCAGTCGACGATGAGGAGGCGCGCGTCCGGGGCCATCGCGGCCCGGCAGTTGCGCAGGATCCGCACGCAGTCGTCGTCCGGCCAGTTGTGCAGGACGTGCTTGACCACGTAGATGTCGCCGCCCTCGGGGACCGCCTCCAGGAAGTCCCCGGACTCGGCCCGCCACCTGCCGCGTAATTCGTCGTCGTCGCCGAGCAGGTGGGTGCTCACGGCGGGCACCTGGTCGTAGAGGACGCCCGTCAGGCCCGGCCGCCCGCGCAGGACCGCGCGCAGCAGGCCCCCGCGGCCGCCGCCGACGTCCACCACGGTGCCCTTCTCCGGGAAGGGGTACGTCCCGGCGACCACCGCGTCGATCGGCCCCGACATCGCCGACATGCCGCTGTCGAACAGCTCCCGCAGCGCCGGGTCGTCGGCCAGGTAGGCGAAGAACGGCTTCCCGAAGATCCGCTCGAAGGACGGCCCCTCCTTGCGCACCGTCTCCTCCAGGCCCGCCGAGGTCCGCTGGAACACCGGGTCGGTGAGCATCACGACCGCCGAGTGCAGGGAGTCCGGCACGTCCGTGCGGAGCGCGTCGCCGACCTCGGTGAGGTGGAACGCGCCCGCCGCGTCCTCGCGGAACACGCCGCGTGTGGCGAGATAGCGCAGCACGCGGCGGAGGTGTCCGGCGTGGGTGTCGGTCAGTTCGGCCAGTTCCTCGGCGGTGCGCGGGCCCGCCGCCAGATGGTCGGCCG
The DNA here is from genome assembly GCF_040683555.1 of Streptomyces sp. NPDC093510. Taxonomy (NCBI): domain Bacteria; kingdom Bacillati; phylum Actinomycetota; class Actinomycetes; order Kitasatosporales; family Streptomycetaceae; genus Streptomyces; species Streptomyces sp. NPDC093510. The sequence continues at coordinate 125,270 of NZ_JBFBEE010000009.1, read as the reverse complement.
CCCGGCAGCGCGCCACGGTGCGCAGCGCGGCCGAGAAGAGATGCCCCAGTGAGTGCTCCACGAGCTGGGCGGTCACGTCCTGCACGCCACCGTCACCGTTTCCGGGTGTGTCCACCATGGGTCTCCTCCGTGGTAGTCGGAGCGCCCACGGTCCCAAGGGGACGGCCGGGAGGGAACGACACGCGCGGGAGGCCCCGCAAGGACCGGCCGGTCGTGACCGCCCGCTCCGGGACGGCCGGAAACGGACCGGTCAGCGGAAAGCCGTGTCCGAGCCGATCCCCTCGACCGCGTCCAACTCCTCGATACGTGACCGGAAATGGGCCCTGATCCAGCCGAACGCCTCGTCCCCCAGCGGCAGCCGCAGCGGCGGCTCGTCGAGCCCGACGGCCCTGATGATCGCCTCGGCGCCCCGGTCCGGATCGCCGCTCTGCGAGCCGTGCGAGGCCTCGAGCGCCTTGCGGGCCGGGGCGATGATCTCGGCGTACTCCTCCATCGGCGTGCCCCAGCGAAGCGAGCGCCCGCCGAAGTCGGTGCGGAACGGGCCGGGTTCCACGATCGTGACGCGGATGCCGAGATGGGCGACCTCGGCGGCGAGGGCGGCGGAGATCCCTTCGAGGGCGTACTTCGTCCCGACGTACGCCGTGCCGCCGGGCCCCGGCACCACGCCGTTCACGGACGACATCTGGACGATGTGGCCGCGGCGACGGCGCCGCATGAGGGGCAGGACGGCGCGGGTGACCGTCATGACGCCGAAGACGTTGGTCTCGAAGTTGTCGCGGAGCTGGTCCTCGCCGAGCTCCTCGAAGGCGCCGAGCAATCCGTACGCGGCGTTGTTCACCAGGACGTCGATCCGCCCGAAGGCCTCCTCGGCGGCGGCGACGGCGGCCCGCACCGACTCGGCGTCGGTCACGTCCAGGCGCAGGCCCATGACCCGGTCCGGCGCGAGCGCCACGAGGTCCTCCACCGCCGAGACGTCCCGGGCGGTGGCCACGACCCGGTCGCCGTGCGCGACCGCGGCCCGGACGAGCGCCCGCCCGAGCCCCGAGCTGGTCCCCGTGATGAACCAGACCTTGTCCGTGGCGTCCATTGCCGCTCCCCACCTGCGATGTCGTCCTCTGTGGCGCGGTGAACCCTAGGTCCGGGGGAGGGGTGTGCCGCAACGCGTTTGTTCGGTGAAGTTTGTTGTTGCATCGTCACCTGCCGCTGGACTTGTCGATGAACGAATCGATTGGACTCACGCCCTGATTCTGCGCAAGTGCTTCTTGCATCTTCGGTCTGGCGGGGAGAGGGGCGCGGGCTTGACTGCCGAGGACGGCTTGGGTGACCCACCATGTCGATGCGGTCGTTGGAGAAGTGGTGTTGAGCAGAGGCGTACCGGGGCTATACCGCTGCGCGCGCTGGTCTGTTTGTCCACAGGCCCGGAAGGGGCTCCGTGCGATCGATAAGGTGCGTCACACTGCTAAGCGGGCCCAGCCGGGAGGAATAGTGCAGCATGCTGGAGGATCGATGGCCGAGGGAGCGAGGTCGGCGACTCCCGCCGAGGTGTTCCGCCACATGGAGACTTCCTATTCCCCCCTGTCGGCGGGACGCCCGCGCAGCATCCATGAGGGCTTCTCCGTCCTCGACTTTGAGCTGCGTTCTCTGGCGCTGCTGGCGGCGGCGACTGTGCGGGCAGCGGGACGGACTCCCGCGCTGGTCGGGCGCTCCCCGGGTCTCGGCGAGTGGACCGCCTATCTACGGCGTGTCGGACAGCAGCTGGACGAATGTCCGACAGTGCCGGCCGACCGTGTGGGCCGGGCCGTCACCAGGGTTCTGGATCTCTACGATCAGGGCTTTCCAGGAGCGCCCAGGGAACTGCGCGATCTCAAGCGGCTACGCGACCACATCAGCCACGGGGGGCCGCTGCCCGCCGGGGAAACCGAGTTGGCAACGCTGGACCAACTGGTTCAGTCCATCGCCGACGCGATTACGGAGTCCCTCGACGAGGCCGAGCTGTCGATTGAGGAGGGCGAGTCGGGGGACCAACGGCCGTCCTTCGTCTGGGACGGGGACAGGGTGTCGCTGTGGCCGTTCTTATTCATGAAGCCGAGAGGTGTCTGGCACCTCTTCTCCAAGTTCACCCGTGCCCAGCCCAGCTTCCTCTGCTTCGGCGGTGGATCGGTGAGCAGTTCTCCCTCAGACGAGGCGATCCGCGCGGCACTTCAGCCCCTTTTGAAGGCGCAGAAGGCGGACAACGGCACGCTGGTGTACTTCATCAAGGATGTCGAGCAGGATCTTCGTGGCTTCGCCGATGACGACTCTGAGCCCGTCTACGCTGACCACGAACACGGCTTTGAGTACTACTGGGACAAGGCGACCGGTGAGGGCACGGGAACCCAGCCTCGGCGTGACTACTTCCGCCTGGGCCCCGACAATGCCCGGCAGTGGCGCGCGGAGTCCGGTTGGGTCCCGTACTCGGACTATCTGCGTTCACTCGCCAACTGGCAGGTAGTTGCGACGCGTCTGCGGCAGAAGCTGGAGCAGATGGAGAGCAAGGTGCTGGCCGAGGAGCGCGACACTCTGGGTTGGGTGTCCCAGGAGCGCGGCACGACACGGATGAGCAAGGTCGTTGTCTCCGACATCGACGGCAGCCAGACAGAGCCCGCCTGCACCTTCGCCGAACTCATCGACGGCATCGACCAGGACCTCCAGGCCAACCGCGGCCAGACGCAAGTGGTCTTCATCAACGGTGAGGCGGGCATTGGCAAGACACGGGCGATGCTCGACGCAGCGAAGACCCGTGCCCAGGAGGTCGAGCGGGCGATGCAGGCGGGCGAACCGTCGAACCAGGCATTGTTCCTGTACGTCCGTTCCACCGGCCAGGTACTCGACAGCCTCCGCACCGTTGTGGACAGCGCTGTCGCATCGACCCGCAACCTCACAGACAGAGGTGTGAAGGCCCTGTGTCGGAACGGGCTGATGACCTTGCTCATCGACGGATTTGACGAGCTGCTCGGCGGGGTGGGGTATAGCGACGCGATAGGGTCGCTACGTCCCTGGCTCGATGAACTCGGTGGTCGGGGCGTAGTGGTGGTGTCCGCGCGTTCCTCCTACTACATGGGGCAGTACCGCTCCAGTGTTGAGCGCGCCAATGAGCAGGGACTGCCCTTTGTGCGGCACAGAGTCGCAGCCGTGCAGCGGTGGTCCCCGGAGGACATCGAGGCGTTCCTCGACGACTACGGAGTGCCGCGCGAAAGCCTGGGACAACTGTCTGAGCATGACCGTCAGTTGTTGGGGCTCCCGTTCTTTGCTCATGCGTTCGCGGAGATGACCCTCAACCCGAACGATGGCGAGATCAAGAGCAACACACTTGCCGATCGACTGCTCGACAAGTACGTGGCGCGCGAGGAAGGAAAACTGACGGGGCAGGGGGACACCGCCCTCATGAACCGCGTCGAACTGCGGCGCATGTTTGAGTACGTCGCAGAGTTCATGGCGAGCCACGAAGAGCGCGAGGCGGACATTCATGAGCTTCAGGACGCAGCCGAGTACGCCATGGACAGTGAGCTGTCCAGCCGGCGTCACCTCAAGCAACGGCTGCCTGTGCTCTGCGGACTCGCCGCAGCCTCGGACGATGCGTCAGTCTCCCGTTTCCGTTTTCAGCACGAGTTGTTCTTCGACCAGTTCCTAGCGGGCGCCGCAAGCCGCTACCTCTTGGACGGACACCTTTCTCTGTTCCAAGCGATGCTCAAGCAGTCCCCCTGGCGGTCGGCCACCGTCACGGGAGTTGTCGCCGCGGCTGGAGCGGAACGTGTCGTCCAAGCCATCACGAACTTTGCGCCACAACTTCAGAACGCGGAGAAAGAGCAGATCGAGTCCACTGTCGCGGCCACCAACCTGGGCGCCCTGTGGGCGGCTCTCATCAAAGAAACAGGCCGTATTCCTGGTACGGACGTACTCAATGCCGTGTTCGCGGACGGGATCGACCTCTCACAGGTGCAGGGAGTGAATACGCGCATCATTGGATGCGAGGTCGACGGGCTTGTTCTGCCTGCGGCGGGAGGGTGGTCCCTGACGCTGAGGAACACCGTAGTCAAGAAGATCAGGGTGAGCGGTGCGCCCTTTGATCTGGCCGGACTGCGAGGCGTGCGTCACTCCGACCTGGTGGAACTGCTGCTTCCGAACGAACTCCTCTACCGCAAGGAGCACATCCTCGAAGCGCTGCAACGCTACGGAGCCGATGTCGTCGACGCCGAGGATAAGCGTGACGGCCTGCCGCCCACCGAGGTTCTTGCCGCGCGCCACTATCTGACGACGATGGCACGGCGTGTAGAGAAGTCCGTAATTCTCCGCAGCGACCACCAGCCGGAGGACAATAGGCTCAAATGGGCCCAGGAATACGGTCCGGATATCTGGAAGAGGTTCGTCAGCGAGCTCGTAGCCTCGGGGCTCGCTGGGAACGAGAACTTCTCGGCGAGCGGGGAGCGTAAAATCCGGCTCCGGCTGAAGTGCAGTCCCGCTGCGATCCTCGCTAACGACGGAACGCGCGTCGGAACTCAGGAATTCTGGAGTCGACTTGAAGGGGTTCCCCATTAGGCGCAAAAGTCTCGTCGGTGTCGTTGGCGAACGGGTCGACGTCCCAATGGTCATATGCTTCTGCTGGTCGTATCGGAGTCCGGGCATCGTGGCCCGCCGTACTTGCAACGGCTGCTGGCTCTCATCAGTTGGTGCTGTGAGGTAGTTGTTTGGGGATCTCCGCCGAGCCGTCAGTGACGCGCTTGTGGTGGCTGACTTCAGTGCCTGACGGGAGCATGTAGGCCCGGAACGGGGACCATGCGCGCCGGAAAACGGTGGCGAGGTGGCGGTGTGCGATGAGTGCCTCGCCAGCCCGGTGGGATGGGTTGAAGGCGCGAGCATGCCGTTGCTGTGAGACTTGGGTGGCGACACGCAGGGTTGGCTTACGCAGGTGATGCTTCTTGCTGTCGTGGACGTGGATGGGGGAAAGCGGAGGGCGCCTGGAAGTCACGTCAGCCCAATGGTTGATGGGATCGCTGTAGTTGATGGGGTCGTTGTAGCGGCTTTGGCGGAAGTCGTACTTACGGAAGTTGTGGTCAGGGTGCCGTAGCCGTTGGGCGATTTCGGTGTCGAAGCGGTCGCGATCCCAGGTCGTTTTCTGCGCTTGTTGTCTCCAATAGGGTGATGCGAAGAGAGTGGCCAGTGAGATGGCTTCGGGATAGACCGCTGCGCAGAGACGTGCCACGGAGAAGCCCGATTCAACTGTGTCGGGTGGGATGAGGACCCGGGCCCGGCGGACCCAGTCGTGCCATGCTTCGCCGTTCTCGTTCTCCGGGAGGGACCAGAGTTGGCCGCAGATGAGTATGGCGGTGAGGACGGCGTCGTAGGTGACGGCCCAGCCGTGACGTTGAAGGATGCGCAGATGTCGGCGCTGTGCTTGAACGACTTCGGGGAGGGCGTCGAGGCGCGTGGTGTGTCCGTCGGCGTCGGATGGGCAGAGCCATAGCCGGTGTTGGGTGCAGACGTAGCGGTGGTGCGGCATGATCCTGATGACCTCGCCGCCGGGGTGTTTGGCGTTGCAGTGAGGGCAGCCGGGTTGTGGCTGGTGACGGAACATGGCCCAGTCCGGCTGAGGGGAGCGTAGTTCCGGCAGAGCACCGGCGAGGGCGTGGACGGTCCGGCCGGTGATGGCTGCGAGGCGTTCGGGGACGACGACGCGACGGATGCCTCCTGAGGCTTCGCGTTCGGTGACGCATCGCCAGAGGGCATTGATGTCGAGGCCGTGGAGTCGGGCCAGACGGGCGATATAGGAGGCGGCGATTTCGTGCTGGGCGGGCGGCACGGGATCAGGAAGCCGGCGCATGAGCATCAGGCCACCCGTCTCCGTCGGGAGGAGGATTTGGCTGGTGCGGTGAGTTTTTCGGACTGCTCGGCGGCGAAGTCAACGGGGACGAGGGCGAGCAGCTCCTCGGTGATGCGTTCGCTCTCGTCCTCGATGGCCAGAACGGCGGCGCCGCGGATGAGCTGGGAGAGGGTGCCGATCATTCCGCCAGTACGATGGAAGATGTACTCGCTCAGGGCGGTGAGCGTGCCGGGCGTGTGGTGGTGCAGGCGGAGCATAGATTCCAGGGTGCCCACCAGGTCCCGCCAGGCGTCTTTCTCCCCGTCGTCGGCGTGGGAGAACGGGGCAGCGGGGATGACGACGAAGCGTCCGGCGATTTGACCTCCACGGGTGCCGGCGAACAGGCCCCGCGACTCGATGTCGATACCCGCGTAGGCGAAGGTGGCGGGCAGGCGTTCGGCGAAGTACTTCAGCTGGTCGGATGCTTCGGCGCCCGACCGGGTGCCCAGATTGAGATTGTGCAGCTCGTCGACGAGCACGAGGTCGACATGGACGTGGGCGGCGGTCGCGCAGACCGCGTCGACGATGTCGGTCACGTTGGCCCGGGCGGGGAAGGTCAGGCCGAAGAAGCGGGCGAACTCCATCGCGAGCATTTTCGGCGTGGCCGCGGGCGGGACCGTGGCGTAGAGGACCGGGAGCCGGTTGCCGTCACGCGGATACCGTTTGCGTATGGCGAGCTCGTGGGCCCGTCCCAACTGGGTCAGGGCGGTGGTCTTGCCCGTGCCCGAAGCGCCGGACAGGATCACGCCCCGGCGGGCGGAGACCTGGTTGCGGTTGAGCTGGACCAGCAGCCGCGTGGTGGCGATGACGTTGCGGATCGTCGGGGTGTTCACCAGCGGGAGGTCGGCGTGATACTCCCGGCGCCGGTCGTCCTCCCGCATCCGCTCCCGTCCGCTCAGCGCCGCCCGCTCGGCGGCTGGCAGCAGCTGGGGCGGTACGGGATCGTGCCCGACGAAGTGGCGCCAGCCTTCCTTGGTGGTGAGCGGGCTATCCGGCGGCAGCTCCTCGGGCGTGCCCGTGTCGGGCCTCGGGGACGGGGCGGACTTTCTCATAGCCACCTTTCGGCTTCCGCGTGGGCGTCGAAGACACCGAAGGACACCACCGACGCGGGCGACTGGGCCTCGGCGGCGGTGTCGGTTTCGGGCTCGGCGGCGGGCGCGGGGAGGGCCGATGCCGCCCGTGTGCGGCCCACCACGCGGTTCGTGCGCTTGTCCGGGCCCAGCTCGGCGCGGGTCAGCAGGCCGTCCAGCACGCGGGCGATCACGGCTTCGTTGGTGTCGTCCAGCCCGGCATGGGCGGCCAGTCGACGGGCGTGGCTCCAGGTGAAGTCCGCGAACGGCGCGTTGACCAGCGGCAGCTGGACCCAGGGGACGGTGATCCAGCCGTGCTGCGTGCGTACGAACACCTGGGACAGGTCGTATGGGTCGTAGTGCACCTCCCACAGCCCGCGCTTGGCGGCGTGCCCGGAGTGCTGACGGCGCCAGGGGCCCAGGTCCGCGCTGTCGTAGGTGCGGTAGCCGATCCGGATGCCGTAGTCGTTGACCGTCCGCCAGGCCACCGGCAGCAGTTCCAGATAGTCCTCGCCCTGCAACACCAGCGGCAGATAGCCGCTGGCCGCCACCAGCGAGGTGTACTTGTCGTTCGGTGACATCGCCTTCTTGGGCCGGTAGGGATCGCGCAGACTGTCGTGCGCCCGCGTCTGCCACCCGGCGAGCAACCATTCGTCCAGTAGGTCCTGGAGCTCGGGGATCGTCCAGGCCGCCTGTTCCTCCACCCGCTCGCCCCGCCGGGAGACGTTGGCGCCGGTGTAGGCGGCGAGATGCTGGCAGAACAGCGTGTTGATCGCGGAAAATGTGGCCTCCACGATCGCTTTGTCCGTCGGCGTGCGAGGTCGTGATCTCTGAACCGAGACGCCCAGCCGTTCGCAGGCCCGGATGAATGTGTCCGAAATGAACACCTTCCCGCCGTCGATGACGACGGTGTCCGGCACGATCACCGGCCTCGCCGCGGCCTGCTCCATCCGCGAGTCCACATCCAGCAGCCGCCGGTGCGGCATCCGCGAGGCCGCCATCCGTAGCGATTGCGACCAGCCCGGCCGCATCGGCTCTGGCACCAGCATCCGCGCCAGCAGCAGCGAGGCGTCCACGGCCTTCGTGCCCACCGGCCGCAGCACCGCCGCGCAGATCGAGCGGGTCGCGACATCGACCGCGATCGTCAGATCGGCGCGGGCCGTCAGCCCGGAATCCAGCACCACCATCACATCCAGCGGGGTGGAGTCGATCTGCACCTGTTCCCCGGGTCGGTCAGCGAACGTCGGCGTGAACACTCCCCGCGGCCGGTTCGCCGTCTGCCGCCGTGTGACCGCCGAGCCGAAGGTGTGCCGACCTGTGGAGAGCGCGTCGACGAGCTTGTAGAAGGTGTTCTTACTCGGCAGCGGCACCACCCCCACTCCATGGGTGGCCTCCACCATCTTGATCACCCGGCGGATCAGCCGGGAGCGGGTCCCGGTCGAGGAGTGGGTCTCCGCGTCCAGGGCCTCCCGGACCGCCGCCACTAGCCGGGCATCCGCACGCCCGGTCGCCTCCACCATGCGCACGGTCCGCTGGTCGACCAGCCCCCACACCCCTTGCTGGGCATAGCGCGACCGCCGACCCTGCACGGTGCGAAGACTCACCCCCAGTTCCGTGGCTTTCGCTGCCGCCCGCTCCACCAGAGAGGAGACGGTCGGGTCGTACTCGGGCCGCGACAGTGTGCCCGGCTCGGCGCCGGGCGGCAGCCCCGTCTCGACCTCCACGATGTGCCGTTCCCACTCCTTCGCCGTGGCCAGCACCGGCTCCGGCAGCGTCTTGAGAAGCCCGAACGGCTCCAGCGCGGGCAATGGCTCCGTGCCGGTCACCGAGAAGCCGGGCGAGGCCATCAGATACGAAACCAGGACCACCGATTCGGCCCCGCCGGACGAGCGCAGCCGTACCGACGTCCCGGCCAGGGCCACCACCTGGTAGTCGCCGTCGTCATAGACGATCCAGTCGCCGGGACGCAACACGGCAGCCTGTTTGCGGGCCATCACCGCATCCCCGCTGACACCATCGCCGCAGCGTGCAGCGGCGCCGACACGTCCACCACCAGCTCCTGCGACCACAGCAGGTGGAACAGCACCGGCAGCACCGCGATCGGATCCCCCGCCAGCCCGGCGCCATCCATCAGCGGGTGCGGCTTGGCGAACACCTCCCGAAGCCCGGACGCGACCGGCCCCACCAGATGCCGGGAATGCCGATAGCCCGCCAGCCACCGCACGTTCCTCACCACGATCTCGTCCGGCGCCCCCACCAGCCGGAACTCCCACCCCACCTGGTCGCAGGCCGACTGCGTCGCCTCGAACTTCGCCCAGTCCCGGGGCCCCCGCCGGTCCGCCGGACGGCAGTCGACCACGATTGCCGAGCCATCCTCCCGCCGCGCGAAGTAGTCCGGCGCGTGCGAGATGCTCTTGCCGCTGTCAGACGCCCAGAACAGCCAGAACGGCTGCGAGGACACCCTCACCACCGAGGGGTCGAAGTCCAGCAGCATCACGTGATCGCGTTCCAGCCAGGACTCATATCCGATGTGCCCGCCCGCCGTCGACGACCACCACAGCCCCGGCAGATGCCGCTGTCCCTTGTACGACTTGAACTCGCGGACCGGCATGGCGTCCTCGAACCGGACCGCCCACACATCTGCCAGCGGGCGGCGGAACTCCGACCCGCCCGGGTCGATGTAGCCGACCTCGAACCCCTCCACCGGAGGCCCTGTCACACCACCGGGCACCACGCCAAACGCATGAGTCATGACCAGCTAACCCCGCCCACTGATGCAAGGTCACGCTGACCAATGCAAGATCACGTGCAGCCTGGAGCTGACTTATGCAAAGTCCACCGCTACAGGACAGCGTTTTCGTGATCGCTCACAGCGAACACACCCTGGGGAACAATCAGTAGCTCATGAGCATTGAGCCGATACAGCTCAACTTGAATGCCGAAGGGGAGATCATGGCTACTGAGTCCACCTCGTACACACCGCTCACTCTGCCCGTGCTGCCGCTCGACGACGAGGTGGTCCTGCCCGGCATGGTGGTTCCGTTCGACCTGTCCGACGCCGACGTGCGCGCCGCGGTGGAGGCCGCACAGGCCGCCGCCCGGTCCAGTGGCGACAGCAAGCCGAAGGTGCTGCTTGTTCCGCGCATTGACGGGACGTACGCCGCGACCGGCGTCCTCGGCACCGTCGAGCAGGTCGGCCGGCTCTCCGACGGCGACCCGGGCGCCCTCATCCGCGGCCGGAGCCGCGTGCGCATCGGCGCGGGCACGACCGGTCCCGGCGCCGCCCTCTGGGTCGAGGGGCAGCAGGTCGAGGACTCCGTGCCCACCCCCCTGCCCGGCGCCGTCACCGAGCTCGTCAAGGAGTACAAGGCGCTCGCCACCAGCTGGCTGAAGAAGCGGGGCGCCTGGCAGGTCGTCGACCGGGTCACCCAGATCGACGACGTCTCCGCCCTCGCCGACAACTCCGGATACTCCCCCTTCCTCACCACCCAGCAGAAGATCCAGCTCCTGGAGACCGAGGACCCGGTCGCCCGCCTCAAGCTCGCCACCGAGCAGCTGCGCGAGCACCTCGCCGAGCAGGACGTCGCCGAGTCCATCGCCAAGGACGTACAGGAGGGCGTGGACAAGCAGCAGCGCGAGTTCCTGCTGCGGCGCCAGCTCGACGCGGTCCGCAAGGAGCTGCGGGAGATCAACGGCGACAGCAAGGACACAGCAGAGGAGTCCGACGACTACCGCGCCCGCGTCGAGGCCGCCGACCTGCCCGAGAAGGTCCGCGAGGCCGCGCTCAAGGAGGTCGACAAGCTGGAGCGCGCCAGCGACCAGTCGCCCGAGGGCTCCTGGATCAGGACGTGGCTGGACACCGTCCTCGAACTGCCGTGGAACGAGCGCACCGACGACGAGTACGACATCAAGGGCGCCCGGAACGTCCTGGACGCCGAGCACGCGGGCCTCGACGACGTGAAGGAGCGCATCACCGAGTACCTCGCGGTCCGCAAGCGCCGCTCCGAGCGCGGCCTCGGCGTCGTCGGCGGACGCCGCGGCGGCGCCGTGCTCGCCCTCGTCGGCCCGCCCGGCGTCGGCAAGACCTCGCTCGGCGAGTCCGTGGCGCACGCCATGGGCCGCAAGTTCGTGCGGGTCGCGCTCGGCGGCGTGCGCGACGAGGCGGAGATCCGCGGCCACCGTCGTACGTACGTGGGGGCGCTGCCCGGACGCATCGTGCGGGCCGTCAAGGAGGCCGGGTCGATGAACCCGGTGGTGCTCCTGGACGAGATCGACAAGGTCGGTTCGGACTTCCGGGGCGACCCGGCCGCCGCCCTCCTCGAAGTCCTCGACCCCGCGCAGAACCACACCTTCCGGGACCACTACCTGGAGGTCGAACTCGACCTCAGCGACGTCGTCTTCCTCGCCACCGCCAACGTCCTGGAGGCGATTCCGGAGGCCCTGCTCGACCGTATGGAACTGGTCAGGCTCGACGGGTACACCGAGGACGAGAAGGTCGTCATCGCCCGCGACCACCTGGTCCCGCGCCAGCTGGAGCGGGCCGGGCTCGACGCGGAAGAGGTGACGCTGGACGAGAGCGCGCTGCGCAGGCTCGCCGGCGAGTACACGCGCGAGGCCGGCGTACGCAACCTGGAGCGGTCCGTCGCACGGCTGCTCCGCAAGATCGCGGCCCAGCACGAACTGGGGGACAGGGAGCTGCCGTTCGCCGTCACCGACGAGGACCTGCGCGATCTGATCGGGCGGCCGCACCACGTGCCCGAGTCCGCCCAGGACCCGGCCGAGCGGCGCACGGCGGTGCCGGGCGTGGCGACCGGGCTCGCGGTCACCGGAGCGGGCGGCGACGTCCTGTTCGTGGAGGCGTCGCTCGCGGACCCGGAGACCGGAGCGTCGGGGCTCACGCTCACCGGGCAGCTGGGCGACGTCATGAAGGAGTCGGCGCAGATCGCGCTGAGCTTCCTGCGCTCGCGCGGCGCGGAGCTGGAGCTGCCCGTCGCCGACCTGAAGGAGCGCGGCGTGCACATCCACTTCCCGGCGGGCGCCGTCCCCAAGGACGGACCGAGCGCGGGCGTCACGATGACGACGGCCCTCGCGTCGCTGCTCAGCGGGCGGCTCGTCCGTACGGATGTGGCGATGACCGGTGAGGTCTCGCTGACCGGCCGGGTCCTGCCGATCGGCGGCGTCAAGCAGAAGCTGCTCGCCGCGCACCGCGCCGGGATCACCACGGTGATCATCCCCAAGCGGAACGAGGCGGACCTCGACGACGTCCCTGCCGAGGTCCTGGAGAAGCTGGACGTGCACGCGGTCACGGATGTGCGCCAGGTGCTCGAACTGGCGCTCACCGAGGCCGAGGTGAAGGTTCCGGCCGCCGCGTAGGCGTCATCGCGTAGACGTCATCGCGTAGGCGTCATGGGGGAACGGTGGCCGGCCCGGCAACGGGTCGGCCACCGTTCACGCGTGCTCAGCCGTTCGCGAGAGCCTGCACCCTGTCGTAGGCGCCGTTGAACTTGTTGTGGTCGCCGACCGTCGGCCCCGACGAGGTGTACTGCCACATCGTGTGGAAGCCCCAGCCGGCCGGGAGTTCACCCGGGCTGGTGTTGTAGCGGGCGATCCACAGCGGGTTGCTCGCGCCGAAGCCGCTGTAGTTGCCGGTGCACTGCTTCCACCAGCTGGTGGCGGTGTAGATGACGGCGTCGCGTCCGGTGCGGGCCTTGTAGGTGTTCAGGAAGTCCCTGATCCAGCTGACCATCCCCGACTGGGTCTTGCCGAAGCAGGCCGCCCCGTACGGGTTCCACTCGATGTCCAGCGCGCCCGGCAGCGTCCTGCCGTCGCGCGACCAGCCGCCGCCGTTGTCCACGAAGTAGTTGGCCTGGGCGGCGCCGCTCGTGGTGTCGGGCGTCGCGAAGTGGTACGCGCCGCGGATCATGCCCACGTTGTACGAACCGTTGTACTGCTGGGCGAAGTAGGGGTTCTTGTAGTACGTCCCCTCGGTGGCCTTGACGTAGGCCCACTTCACGCCGCTGTTCCAGAGCGTGGACCAGGCGACGTTGCCCTGGTGGCTGCTGACGTCGACGCCCTCGGTCTGCGTGGCGCCGCCGCCGCTGGGCAGACCGCCCTGGCCGTCGTGCTCGATGACGCCCTGGCCGAGGCGGGCGGAGCCGCGCGGCGGTACGTCGTCCGCCTGGGCCGCCGTGGGGAGCGTCAGGAGGAGGGAGAGGGCGGAGAGTGCTGCGAGGAGAACCCCCGCCGGCGACAAGCGCGAGCGGCGGGCCGGTCCGGGTCTGTGCACGGGCATGGGGATGCCTCCGAAGGCCTCGGTGGTGCGCTGGGGGGACCTTGCGACATGTCGCATGGTGTGAACATGTCACTTGAAAGCTACGCACGTAGACCGCCGCGGGGGAAGAGGGACAGAGTTATGCCGTTGGTCCACTCCTGTGGCGGTGACGGCCGAGCGGCACCGTCTCCACCTTGCGAAATACTGGTCAGACCGCTGCCGCCACGGCCGCGGCGCGAGGGCCTTCCGGCGATAACTTTCAGAATCGGGAAAGCGGGACATGGGTGCTGCAGAAGAGGACGTGAAGCGCGGCGCGCGGGGCGACATCGGGCAGGGCGGGCAGGAGACGCAGGGGGCACAGGGGGAGCAGGGGCCGCAGGGGGCGGACCGTGAGTTCCTCTCCCTGGAGCGGGAGTTGTCGCTGCTGCTGCGCCGCGCGCGGGCCTCGTCGGGCGAGATGGCGCGCCAGGTCCACCCCGACCTGGAACCCGCCGCGTACGGACTGCTCGTCTGCCTGGACGACTCCGGCCCGCAGCGGGCCACCGACCTCGCGGCCTACATCGGCGTCGGCAAGGCCACCATGAGCCGCCAGCTGCGGGCACTCGAGGAGCTCGGCCTGGTCTCCCGCGAGCCCGACCCGGCCGACGGACGCGCCTGGCTCATCCGGCTCACGCCGGACGGCCGCACCCGCTTCCGCACGGTGCGCGCCGCCCGCCGCGCCAGCTACGTGCGCAGGCTCGCGAGCTGGGAGCGGGCGGAGGTCGCCGAACTGGCCCGGCTGCTCGGCAGGCTCAACGCGAGCGCGGACACCTGAGCGGCCGCGTCGACGACGTCCGCCTCCCGGTACGCGACGACCTTGCCGCCCTCGCCCATGCCGACCGGCGTCGGCGCACCCTCGTCGGCGCCCTCTCACCATTCCGCGTACACGACCGCCGCGTCGTCGTGCCGCTTCCCGCGCGGGAAGGCGAGTCCGTCCGGGTCCGCGCGCTCCAACTCCCGCACCCGGTCGACCAGGTGCTGCGGCCCCTGCTTGCGCAGCAGTGCGAAGCAGTCGCCCCAGTCGCCCTCGCGGAACGTCTCGACCCAGCGCCCGGCCCCGTCGGTGAGCGCCGCCACCGCCGTGACATCCGCCCGCGGCGTCTCGCCGGTGACGGCGCGCAGGGCGGCCGAGGGGTCGGCGGCGGCCGTGAAGAAGCCGTCCTCGGCGTTGCGCAGCGCCTCGACCGCGGCTCCGTAGGCGCGGCCCGCCTCGTCGCGCTCGGCCGAGCCGCGCGGCAGGGCGCGCACCCGGTCGCGCAGGGCCCGCACGGCGGGCGGCAGTTCGGCGAGGCGGCGGTCGAGGACCGCGGTCACGTCGCCGCCGTGGCCCGCCAGGAGGAGCGCCGAATCGGACAGGACGAGATGTTCGACGCGTTCCGCGTCCCACCGCACCATCACGACCGTTGCCTGAGGCGTACGCGGGTGAGAAAGGTCACAGGTTGAACCATGGGAGTCGGCGGTACGCGCGATGGCCGCCGCGAGGATCTCAGCGAGCGTCATATCCCTGAGTGAAACGGACAGTTCGCCCAGCGCGCCGCCGAGCCGCGCGGTGAACCAGGGGACGGAATGCGGACAGCCCACCGACCCCTCGGGCGGCGTCACGCCGTCCAGGAGGACGAGCGATCCGCCCTGTCCGGACGCGGGAAGCGCGACCGCCGCGTAGTCCTCGTTGGGGCGTGCGGGGTCGCCTGGTTCGGTGGCGAGTTCGATACGCATCCGGCCAGTCTGCACGAGCCCTTCACAAGGTCCGCCAGAAGCCGCTCAAGGGTGGCGGACCAGCCCGTACGGGACGTCGGCGCGCCGGAATTCGACCGGAATGATCACCTCCGACACGGGTGTGGCGGCGCATCCTGCCAAAGCCTGTGGGAGACGTCCAACCGGCGCCCCGTAAGGGCCTCCTGGCGGCCGTTGCGGGACTTGCCCGCCAACTCCCCGCCGATGTTCACTCCTTCGGGTGGCCGGCCAGGCGATGCGCGACCGCCACTCACCGGCACTGGAAGGGTCAGGAGCCGTACCGGGGGGAGCGCTCGTGTTGACAGGTCGTCACCCGGGCCCAAGGGCAGACGAAAACAAGAATGCGAGCACCGGTGCAGAAGATGCGGCCTCGGCGCAAAGGCAAGCAGACGGCCCCGGAAGGGGCCACGCCGGGCGCGAACACTCCGACCGAGCGCGCGCCGGAGGGCACGGACGCGGCTCCCGCGGGCGCGGCTCCCGCTCCGGGCGCGGCATCCGCCCCGGGCGCCAAGGCTGCCGCGGCCGCCGCTGACGCCACCCCGGGCGCCGCTCCCGGCGCCCCCGCCGGACCCTCCGCGGCGCAGCCCGTCCCGCAGTCCTCCGCCGCGGCATCCCTCGCGCCCGCGGTCAACAAGGCGCCCACCGCCCGCGTACGCAATCGGCTGATCGTCGCCGTCGCCGTCGTGGCCGCCGCCATCGCGGGAGCGGGCGCACCCGGCGTCATCGCGGCGTCCGACCGGCTGAACGACACACAGAGCCTGGTGACCCTCGCCGAGCAGACCCAGCAGGCGGTCTCCCTCGGCCACTCGCTCGCCGACGAGCGGGACGAGGTCACGGCGTTCATCGCCTCCGGACGCCCGCAGGGCAAGGGGCTCTCCGAGAGCCGCAGCGCCCGCGTGGACCGGCAGGTCGACGAGCTCCGCGGCGCCGACACTCCTGCCGCGCTGCGCGCCGACCTCGCCGACATCGCCGCCGTGCGCAGAGCGGCGCTCACCGGCAAGAGCACCGCTCTCCAAGCGCACGAGGCGTACACGAAGGTGATCGCCGAACTCCACGGCCTCACCCGCGACCTGGCCGAGCAGCTGCCCCCCGAGGCCAACAAGGGCGCCCTCGCCCTCGCCGACCTCGACCACGCCGTCGAGCAGGCCGCCGCCGCCCGCGGCCTCCTCCTCGCCGCCCTCTCCCTGCCGCGCCCCACCGGCACCCCCGCCGTCGACCCCGTCACCGGCCTGCCCACCACCGGCACCGAGGAGGCCCCGGCCGACGCGAAGCGCCGCGACGAGCTCAGCGGCGCCGCCCAGCAGGCCCGCGTCCGCGAGCTGGCCGCGCTCGCCGACTTCCGCGACGCGGCGGACGACCCGGCCCGCGCCACGTACGAGTCGACCGTCACGGGCGCCGAGGTCGGCGCCGCGGAGAAGTACCTGGAGCGCCTCACCGACCGGCCCACTCTCTCCGCGGACGAGCGGCGCTACGACAGCAAGAAGGTCGACGCCGCGCTCTCCGCCCGTATCGAGACGATGCGCGGCGCCGAGTCCGCGCTCGGCGTCGAGCGCACCAAGCACCTCGCCCAGCTGCGCGACGACGACGTCACGGCGCTTGAGATCCGCATCGCGCTCGTCGGCGTCTGCCTGCTCGTCGCGGTCGGCTTCGCCATGGGCGCGGCCCGCTCGCTGACCCGCCCGCTCGCCGTCCTGCGCCTCGGTTCGGCCCGGCTCGCCACCGAGCCCGCGCCCCAGGAGCCGATCCGCTTCACCGGCCGCGACGACGAGTTCGCCCAGGTCGTACGCTCCGTCAACGCGCTGCACGGCCACGCGGCCGCCCTCACCGAGCGGCTCGCCACCCTCGAATCGGACCGCAAGCACCTCATCGGGCAGCGGCAGTCCATGGCCGACGAGCGCGCGGCGCTCCGCGAGGAGCTCGCCGAGGCCTCCGCGCACCTGGAGCAGGTGCGCCAGTCCATCCACGGCACCTTCGTCAACCTGGCCCTGCGCACCCTCGGCCTGGTCGAGCGCCAGCTCGCCGTCATCGAGAACCTGGAGGACCGCGAGCAGGACCCCGACCGGCTCGCCACCCTCTTCAAGCTCGACCACCTGGCCACGGTCATGCGCCGGCACAGCGAGAACCTCCTCGTCCTCGCCGGTGCCGAGCACGGCCACCAGCACCCCGGCGCGGTCCCGCTCGTCGACGTCGTGCGCGCGGCGGTCTCCGAGATCGAGCGGTACGAGCGGGTCCGCATCGCCACGCTGCCGCCGCACGCCCATGTGGCGGGCTTCGCCGCCGACGACATCAGCCACCTCACCGCCGAGCTCCTGGAGAACGCGACCTCGTTCTCGCCCCCGGACGCCTCCGTCGAGGTCTCCGGCTGGCTCCTGGAGAACGGCGAGGTCATGCTCTCCGTCCAGGACGAGGGCATCGGCGTGCCCCAGGACCGGATGCGGGAGCTCAACGCCCGCCTCGCGGACTTCGACCCCGACGCCGTGCACGACCAGGAGAGCGGGGACGGCCTCGGACTCGGCCTCTACGTCGTGGCGCGGCTCGCGGCCCGGCACGGGGCGCGGGTACGGCTGCGGGACCAGAAGCAGGGCGGCGTCGCGGCGGTCGTGGTGCTGCCCGAGGGCATCCTCGCGGACGCGCCCTCGCCGGCCGCCGTGGTCGCGCCGCCGCGGGCCGGTGAGCCCCTGACCCATCTGCCGGGGTCCGAGGCCGAGGCCAACTCCAACGTGCTGCCGGGGCGGCTGACCGGCGCGCCCGGCGAGGACCCGCTGATCGCGGCGGCCGAGCGGACGCTGGAGACGGCGCTGCCGTCGGCGGAGACCACGATGGAACTCGTGCCGCCGCCGGCACCCGACCCGGAGGCGGCCGCGGAACCGGCCCCGCAGTCGGAGACCGAGCCGGAGACCGAGGCCGCCGAGCCGGAGACCAAGGCTGCCGAGCGGGAGCGGGAGCCGGCCCCGGAGCCGGAAGCGGAGCGTCAGCCGGACCCCGCATCCGCCCTCGAGCCCGCCACGGACCCCGCGCCCCCCAAGTGGGAGCGCGTCACCGACAAGGGGCTGCCCAAGCGGACCCCGAAGATCACCGCGCCCGCCGCCGCGCCGAAGCCGCGTACCGGCTCCGTGGACGCGGAGGCACTCCGCCGCCGCCTCGGCGGCTTCCACCAGGGCGCGATCAGCGGCCGACGGGACGTGGAGGCCGAGATCGCCGGGGGAGAGCCGGTCGGCGAAGAGAACGAACGAGCCGCAGACGTACATCGAGACGCAGACGTAATGGGGGACTCAGTCGAGGAGGCAAGCAGTTGACTGCGCCCATGCGCACGCCCCGTTCTTCCGTCGAACCCGCTGGACCCGCCGGACCCGCCGGACCCGCCGGACCCGCCGGACCCGGCGGGCCCGCGGCGCCCGCCGCGCCCCCCGGGCAGGGTCTGAGCAGGGAAGCCCGCAACCTGCACTGGCTCCTGACGAACCTGGTGGAGGAGGTGCCGGGGCTCCTCTCCGTCGCGGTCGTCTCCTCCGACGGGCTCCTCCTGCTCTCGTCCGACCCCGGGCGGAACGCCGAGCACCCCGCGGCCAGGCCCACGGGCCCCAAGGGCTCCAGCGCCGACCTCGCGACCATCGTGTCCGGACTCGGCTCCCTCACCATCGGCGCCGCCAAGCTGATGGACGGCGGAGCGGTCAAGCAGACCGTGGTGGCGATGGAGGAGGGCAGCCTCTTCGTCACGGTGATCAGTGACGGTTCGCTGCTCGGCGTGCACGCCACCCCGGACTGCGACATGAGCGTCGTCGCGTACCACATGGCGCTCTTCGTCGGCCGCGCCGGGCACGTCCTCACCCCCGAACTCCGCAGCGAACTGCGCCAGTCGATGGAGAGTGCCCGATGAGCAGCAGCAGGAGCAGCAGCCGGAAGACGCCCAAGCTGCCCCAGCGCGGCGGCGACCGAAAACCCGCCCGCGTACGCCCTTACTCGCTGACCGGCGGGCGGACCAGGTTCGGTCACGTGCTGCTCGTCGAGACGTTCGTGGCCAGCAACGCCGCGATCGAAGCGCCCGACGAGCGTCTCGAACTGCCCAAGGGCACGCTGTCGAAGGTCATGCCGGAGATGCGGGCGATCGTCGAGATATGCCGTCGTATGCGTACGGTCGCGGAGATCGCCGCCCTCCTCAAGATGCCGCTCGGTGTGGTCCGCGTACTCCTCAGCGACCTGGCCGATCAGGGAAAGATCCGCGTGTACGGAACGGGCCACGGCCCGGGACAGCCCGACCGCGCACTGCTGGAAAGGGTGCTGAGTGGACTCCGCCGTCTCTGAACTCCTCGAGAACGAGAACGAGGGTCAGTTGCAGGCCTGGCAGACGGACAGGTCACGCGCCCCGATCGCCACGAAGATAGTGGTGGCGGGCGGTTTCGGCGTCGGCAAGACGACGCTGGTGACCGCCGTCTCCGAGATCACGCCCCTCCAGACGGAGGCGCTGATGACGCAGGCGAGCGCCGATACCGACGACCTGAGCGCGACCCCGGAGAAGACGACCACGACGGTCGCCATGGACTTCGGCCGCATCACGCTCGACGACGACCTGGTGCTCTACCTCTTCGGCACGCCCGGCCAGCAGCGGTTCTGGTTCATGTGGGACGACCTGGTGCGCGGCGCGATCGGCGCCGTCGTGCTCGCCGACACCCGCCGCCTGTCCGACTGCTTCCCGGCGCTCGACTACTTCGAGAGCTGTGGCCTGCCGTACATCGTGGCCGTCAACCACTTCGACGGCAGCGAGAGGTTCGAGGAGGCGGATGTGCGCGAGGCGCTGACGGTGCCGCCGCACATACCGGTGCTGATCATGGACGCGCGACAGCGCATCTCGGTGATCGAGTCGCTCCTCGCACTGGTCGGCCACGCGCTCGACGCAACCCCCGAGTAAGAGCTCCTGAGTAAGAGCCCCTGAGTAAGAGAAGGACCCCTCATGCGGAAGATACTTGTCGTCGGAGCCGGGCAGTCCGGGCTCCAGATCGCTCTCGGGCTCCAGGGACAGGGGTACGAGGTCACCCTGATGTCCAACCGCACGGCGGACGAGATCCGCTCCGGGCGGGTCATGTCCACGCAGTGCATGTTCCACACCGCGCTCCAGCACGAGCGCGACATCCAGGCGAACTTCTGGGAGTCGCAGGCCCCGAAGATCGAGGGTGCCGGCGTCTCCGTCGCGGGCCCCGACGGCTCCCGCGTCATCGACTGGGTCGGCAAGCTCGACGGGTACGCGCAATCCGTCGACCAGCGCGTGAAGATGGCGGGCTGGATGGAGACGTTCGCGCAGCGCGGCGGCCAGCTGGTCATCCACGGCGCGGCGGTCTCCGACCTCGACTACTTCTCGCGCACCTACGACCTGGTGCTCGTCTCCGCGGGCAAGGGCGAGCTCGTCTCGATGTTCGAGCGCGACGCGGCCCGCTCCCCGTTCACCGAGCCGCAGCGCGCGCTCTCGGTGGCGTACGTGCACGGCCTCGGCCCGCGCCCCGAGCACCCCGAATTCGACGCGGTGCGCTGCAACCTGGTGCCCGGCGTCGGCGAGCTCTTCGTCATGCCGACGCTCACCACCTCGGGCCGCGCGGACATCCTCTTCTGGGAGGGCATCCCTGGCGGCCCCCTCGACGTCTTCCAGGGCGTCAAGGACCCGAGCGAGCACTTGGCGCTCACCCTCGAACTCATGGAGAAGTTCCTGCCCTGGGAGTACGCGCGCGCCACGAAGGTCGAGCTGACCGACGCGGGCGGCACGCTGGCCGGGCGTTACGCCCCCACCGTGCGCAAGCCGATCGGCCGGCTGCCCGGCGGTGGCCTGGTCCTCGGCGTCGCCGACGTGGTCGTCGCCAACGACCCGATCACCGGCCAGGGCTCCAACTCGGCGTCCAAGTGCGCCGCCTCGTACATCTCCTCCATCGTCGAGCACGGCGACAAGCCCTTCGACGAGGAGTGGATGCAGTCCGCGTTCGACCGCTACTGGGAGACGGCGCAGTACGTCACCAAGTGGACCAACGCCATGCTGGGCGCCCCGCCGGAGCACGTCCTGAACATCCTCGGCGCGGCCGGTCAGCTCCAGCCGGTCGCCGACCGGTTCGCCAACGGCTTCAACGACCCGGCCGACTTCGAGAACTTCTTCTTCGACCCGGACAAGGCCGCCGCCTACCTGGAGTCGGTCGCGCCCGCCACCTGAGCCCGGTCGTACCCGAGGTCGCTGCCCGAGGTGGCGCCCTCGGGCAGCTTCGGCGGTGTGTACCCGGACACGGCCCGGCCCCCGGGGTCGGGCCGCACCGCCCCGAGCACCGGGTTCGCCGCGATCGGGGAGACCTTGACGCGGGAGCCGGGGCGCGGCGCATGCACGACCCGGCCGTCGCCCAGGTACATCGCCACATGGGTGGCCTCGGGGAAGTAGACGACCAGGTCGCCGGGGCGCAGCCGCGACAGGGGGATGCGGCGCAGCTCGGCCCACTGCTCCTGGCTGGTGCGCGGGATCTCGCGGCCCGCGTGCGCCCAGGCCCGCTGGGTCAGCCCCGAGCAGTCGAACGCCTTCGGGCCCTCGGCGCCCCACTTGTAGGGCCGCCCGATCTGCCGGACCGCGTAGTCGAGGGCCTTGTCGCCCTGCCGCGAGGGCGGCCGGGTGGCCGGACTGCCGCCGAGCGCGCCGGACGCCAGGAACTTCTCCTGCGCCTCGGCCGTGCCCGCCTCCTCCGCCTGGCGCAGCGCGGCCAGCTGGTCGACGCTCAGCGAGGAGAGCAGCTCCTCGACCTCCCTCAGCTGTCCGTCGGCCTTGTCCCGCTGCTTCTTCTGCCGTGCGGCGAGAGCGGTCTGCGCGGCCAGGGCCGTTCTCGCCGCCCTCGCGAGGCCGTCCGCCTTCTTCTCGCCGCCGGCCAGCCGCTCCACCGTCGCGGCGCGGCCCGCGGCCACCCGTCCGAGCACGTGCCCCTGGTCGAGGGCGCGCTGCGGGTCGCGGGCGAGCAGCAGGCGTACGTAGGGGGAGAGCTCGGTGGTGCCCTGGTACTGCTGCCGGGCGAACCGTCCGGCGTCGCCCCGGCCGTCGCGCACGGCGCCGCGTGCCTTCGCCAGCGCGTCGTCCAGGGCCTTGACCCTGGCTCTCTGCTTCTTCAGCTTCTCCTCGGTCGCGTTGTACGTCTCCGAGGCTTCCTCGGCGGATCTGTACAGCTGCTGAAGATCCGTCAGGAGCTGGGTGACGGGGCGCTCTTCCGGGGCCGGGGCCGCGTGGGCCGGGGGGCCCGTCGTGACCAGGGTGCCGACGACGGCACCCGTGCAGATCCACCTCAGCAGCCGTCCTGACACGTCATCACCTCCGGTGCGCGGAGGGCTCTCCTGCGCGCAGGGTGAGCTTCCGGCCCTGGCGAAGGGGCCGCCTCCCGGCGGGGGGCGGTCGGAGCAACTTGGGTCACCCTTGCAGGGGGCGTCGGCGTGGTGGGTTGCGTCCCATCGTTCATGACTGCGGGTGGGTGGGGGCTGGTCGCGCAGTTCCCCGCGCCCCTGAAACGCCCCTCCGGGGCGCCCAAGGGGCGCGGGACCGTGACATCCGCGGCTCCGCCGCGTGGGCGCGACCCGCGGAGACATGCGGTCAGCGAGGCTCCGGCTTCGACCACGGCCACTTCAAGCCGCCGCCCTTGTCGCCCTCCGCGTCGAACTCGTAGCGCCACTTCGCGCTCAGGGAGACGCGGGTGCTCGTGTCGGCCGGGGTTCGGCGGTAGACGAGGACGGTGGGCGGGCCGCCCGCGTCGTCCGGGACGGGCACGCGGTAGGTCTTCGGCGGGTGCCCGGTCGGCCCGACCAGGACCGGGAGCACCCGGCCGTCCAGGGGGCCGCCCACGAACGGGGTGTCTTCGCTCTTCACGGTCCCAGTGTCACACCCCGCCGTCCGAAGGGGGTCAGAGCAGGTGCGCCGCGTCGGCCACCACGGGCAGCACGCCTCGCGCGAGGTCGCCGACGGGGCCTTCCGGCGTCTCCAGGGTCAGCGCCCAGCGGACGACGTCCGCGGTCTGCGGGTCACGGCCCGCGGTCGTCACGAGCACCGCCATGAACTGCTCCACGAGCATGTCCCGCAGCTCGTCGAGCGGCGGCTGCTTGTCCTCGTCGAGCCAGATCAGCGAGGCCGCCTCGACCGCGGTGATCCACATCCGCACGGTCATCCGCAGCCGCGGGCCCGGCCGCGCCACGCCCAGGTGGCTGAGGATGTGCTCGGCGGCGGCCCGGCGCACGCCGTCCACGATCGCGGTCGTCCGGGAGGTCTCCACCACGCTGCCGCCCTGGAGCAGCGCGCTGAACCCCGTGTCGTGCTGGTCGACGAAGGCCAGGTACCGGTCGAGGGCCCGCGAGAGCCGCCGGGTGAGCGGGCCGTCCGGCGGCTCGGCGAAGCACTGCTCCAGGTCGTCGGCGGCGGACCTCAGCGCGGCCTCGTACAGCTGCTGCTTCCCGCCGGGGAAGTAGCGGTACACGAGGGGCCGCGAGACCCCGGCCGCCTCGGCGACGTCGTCGAGGTTGACCTCCTCGGGCGCGCGGTGCGCGAAGAGGGTGAGCGCGGAGTCCAGGAGCTGCCGCCGCCGCGCCTCGACGCTCATGCGGCGGTACGCGGGAGAGGCGGCAGGCGAAGTCATGCCCGCAGCGTAACTCGGGGTGCGTCCCTTCAGGGGTGCGGGACTGTGACATGTGCGTCCCTTCCGCCGCGCGGGCGCGACCAGCCCCTGGGGCGCCCCGCAGGGGGCGTTTCAGGGGCGCGGGAACTGCGCGTCCAGCCACACACGACCCGCAGCGAAAGAACTCAGGCCAGCAACCCCGAACTCCGCCAAAGCCGTCGCCCGACACCCCGCATCACGCCGATGTCGTCCAGGAAGTCCGTCAGCCTCTTCGCTCCCGCCTGCATGACCTCGCGACGGTGCCCGCTCGCCTTCACCTGGGCCACCGCCTCCCGGCGGTCCAGGCCGACGTTCGTGTACACCTCGGGGTTGACGAAGGCGATGGAGAAGACGCGCGCCGCCTCGCCGCAGCTGAGGCGGGTGAGCTCGCGCTCCCAGCGGGGCGCGGTCACCATCTGGCGCCGCAACTCCTCGCGCGCGTACCGGACGTGGCGGGCCTCCTCGACGACGTGGATGCGGGTCACGCCGCGCACCAGCGTCTGGACGCGCTCGTCCGGGAACGTGAGGCGCTGCATCCAGTCGAGGATCTCCTCGCCGAGCAGGGTGCAGGCGAAGGAGCCGGGGGTGGTGGAGACCGTCTTCAGGACGCGGGCGAGGTTGTGGTTGAGGCGCGTGACCGGGTACGTGGGGGCGCCGCCCTTCTGGATCATCCGCGCGAACATCATGGAGTGCCGGCACTCGTCGGCGATCTCGGTGAGCGCGTACCGCACATGGGCGCTGGTCACGGACTTGTCGTAGATGTGCCGGACGAGCAGCTGCATCAGGATGATCTCGAACCAGATGCCGAGCGAGGCGAGCGAGGCGGCCTCGTGGCGGGCGAGGTCGAGCCGCTGCTCCTCGGACATCCGCTTCCACATCGGTGTGTCGTAGAGGGAGACGAGCTCCGGCGGCCAGAACCACTTGCCCTCCTCGACCGGGGCGTCCCAGTCGAGCTCCTTGTCGGGGTCGAAGGAGTGCTTGGCGGACGACTCCAGGAGCCGGGCGGCCACCTGCTCCCGGTCCTTGAGCAGTCCGAGCGCGTCCCGCAGGCCTTCGAGCGAAACGTCTTCCGTCACGGTCGTCATGACTGTTCCTGCCTTGTCGCGGGGTTACCGGCGGTCAAGTCTTATGAGACTGCTTGTCAGCAAGGCCGTCAATCCCTTGCGCGCGACTTGTTGACCCCTTGTCCATCAGCGTGTGAGCCTGCCGTCATGGCGACGCACGAGCTTTACACCAGTCCGCCGGATGGGCTCAACTGGCAGGTTCCGTCTGCCGGTTCGGCCCGCTTCAGCTGGGAGTACGACGAAGGGCGCGACCGCCTCCTCGCTCTCTACCAGAAGGGCAAGGACAAGCAGTGGGACGGCGCCAAGCGCATCGACTGGGACCTGGAGGTCGACCCGCTCGACCCGCTCGGCACCCCAGACGAGTCGATGTCGCTCTACGGCACGCCCCACTGGGCGAAGATGACCGAGCGGGACAAGGGCGAGCTGCGCAAGCACTACGCCTCCTGGCAGTTCAGCCAGTTCCTGCACGGCGAGCAGGGCGCGATGGTGTGCGCGGCCCGCATCGTCGAGTCGGCCCCCGACCTGGACGCGAAGTTCTACTCCGCGACGCAGACCATGGACGAGGCGCGGCACGCGGAGATCTACGGCCGCTTCCTGCACGAGAAGGTCGGGATGCTCTACCCGATCAACGACAACCTCCAGTCACTCCTCGGCGACACCCTGCGCGACTCGCGCTGGGACATGCCCTACCTCGGCATGCAGGTGCTCATCGAGGGCCTCGCCCTGGCCGCGTTCGGCATGCTCCGCGACACCACGGACAAGCCGCTGCCCAAGCAGATCCTCGCGTACGTCATGCAGGACGAGGCCCGGCACGTGGCCTTCGGTCGGATGGCGCTGCGCGACTACTACAAGCAGCTCACCGACGCGGAACTGCGCGAGCGCGAGGAATTCGTCATCGAGGGCTGCTACCTGATGCGTGACAGGCTGCGCGGCGTCGAGGTCCTGGAGAACTTCGGCATCCCCAAGGCGCAGGCCGAGGAGTACAGCGAACAGTCCGAATTCCTGGCTCTGTTCCGGCAGTTGCTGTTCTCCCGCATCGTGCCGTGCGTCAAGGACATCGGCCTGTGGGGCAAGCGTCTGCAAGAGGCTTACGTCGACATGGGCGTCTTCGAGATGGGTGACGCCAATCTCGACCAGCTCATGGCCCAGGACGAGGAGATCGCCGAGAAGCTGGACGCCGAGCGCTTCGCGGCCGAGGAGCACGAGCGGGTGGCTGAGGTGCGGGACGCGATCACGTCCGGAGAGGCGGGATAGGGCCCGAGGGTCCCGGAGCGCGGTCAGCCCGCGCGGATCGCCGCCTCCATCACCGCCTTCGCGATGGGCGCCGCGCTGCCGCCCCCGCTGATGTCGCCCCGGTCCGCCGAGGCGTCCTCGACGACCACGGCGACCGCCACCGAGGGCTCCGGATCGTCGGCCGCCTGCGCCCAGGAGATGAACCAGGCGTACGGCGTACCGGAGTTGTCGATGCCGTGCTGTGCGGTGCCCGTCTTGCCGCCGACCGTCACGCCGGGGATCGCGGCGTTCGTGCCCGTGCCCTCCTCGACGACCTGCGTCATCATCTCGCGCAGCTGCGCCGCCGTGCCGGGACTCATCGCCTGCCGCAGCGTCCTGGTGCCCGTCGTGTCGATCACGTCGCCGTCGTCGGTCGTCGTACGGTCCACCAGGTGGGGGGACTTGACCGAGCCGCCGTTCGCCACGGCCGCCGAGACCATCGCCATCTGCAACGGCGTCGCCCGGGTGTCGTACTGGCCGATCGCGGAGAGCGCGAGCTGCGCCTTGTCCATCGACGTGTCGAAGTTGCTCGCCGCGACGGACGAGGGGATCTTCAGCCCGCCGTCGTTGAAGCCGAAGCCGAGCGCCGACTCCGTCATCGGGCCGGAGCCCGTGTCGACGCCGAGCTTCGCGAACACCGTGTTGCAGGACCACTGGAACGCCAGGCGCAGGCTCGCGTTCTTGCAGCCCTCCACCTCGTTGGTCAGCCGCGTGCTGGTGCCGGGCAGCGTGTACGGGTTCGGGGACTTCGTCGGCGCGTCCAGGTCCTTCACCGCGCCCGAGTCGAGCGCCGCCGCGGCCGTCACCACCTTGAACGTCGATCCCGGCGGATAGGTCTGGCGGATCGCCCGGTTCAGCATCGGCTTGGTGGGGCTGCCGTTCAGCTCCGCCCAGCTGTCCGCGACCGACTGCCGGGTCCCGGAGAGCCGTTCGGGATCGTACGAGGGGGCACTGACCAGCGCGAGGATCTTCCCGGTGGACGGTTCGAGCGCGACGACCGCGCCCCGCTTGCCGCCGAGGCCCGCGTACGCGGCCTGCTGCACCGGCGCCTTGACGGTCGTCTCGACCCTGCCGCCGGGGTTCTGCGTCCGCGTGATGTCGTTCCACAGGGGGAGCGGGGCGAGCATCGGGTCGGTGCCGGAGAGGATGTCGTCCTCGGCGTTCTCCAGGAACGCCGTGCCGTACATCTGGGAGGCGAAGCCGGTCACCGGCGCGTACAACGGCCCGTTCCTGTACGTCCGTTCGTGGCGGAGCTGCTCACCGGTGTCCCGGGAGCCGGTCACGGGCCGCCCGTCGACGAGGATGTCGCCGCGCGGCTGGCCGAAGCGGACGATGGTGTTGCGGCGGTTGGCCGGGTTGGCGTCGAGGGCGTCGGATTGGACGACCTGGACGCGCGCGGCGTTGACGAGCAGGGCGACGAGCAGCAGCGCGCAGAAGGCGGCGGCGTGCCGGATGTACCTCGTCACCTGGCCTCCGCGGGGAGGGGCTGGCCGCGCGCCGAGTCGCTGACCCGGATCAGCAGCGCCACGATGATCCAGTTGGTGACGACCGACGAACCGCCCTGCGCGAGGAACGGCATCGCCATGCCGGTGAGCGGGATCAGCCCCATGACGCCGCCCGCGATCACGAACACCTGGAGCGCGACGATCGACGCGAGCCCGATCGCCAGCAGCCGCCCGAACGCGTCACGCAGTGCGAGCCCCGCACGGAATCCGCGCTCCACGAGCAGGGCGTAGAGCAGGAAGATCGCACAGAGCCCCGCGAGGCCCAGCTCCTCGCCGGCCGTCGCCAGGATGAAGTCGGACTTCGCGGCGAACCCGATGAGGATGGAGTGCCCGAGCCCGAGCCCGGTGCCGAGCATCCCGCCGGCCGCGAACGCGAAGAGGGACTGGGCGAGTTGGTTGGGCCCCTGGCCCGCGTCGATGGAGGCGAAGGGGTGCAGCCAGTCCTCCACACGGCTGTGGACGTGCGGCTCCAGCGAGCCGACCGCGAACGCGCCGAGCGCGGCGAGCAGCAGGCCGACCGCGATCCAGCCGATGCGGCCCGTGGCGACGTACAGCAGGATCACGAAGAGCCCGAAGAAGAGCAGCGAGGTGCCGAGATCGCGCTCCAGGACGAGGACGCCGACGCTCAGCAGCCAGATCGCGACGATGGGTCCGAGGACGCGTCCGGTGGGCAGCTGGAGGCGTTCGAACCGCCAGATGGTGCGGCCGGTGTGGGCGAGCGCGTTGCGGTTGGCCGCGAGGTGGCTGGCGAAGAAGACCGCGAGCAGGATCTTCGCGAACTCGCCGGGCTGGATGGAGAAGCCGCCGAATCTGATCCAGATCCGGGCGCCGTTCACGGCGGGGAAGAAGATCGGCACGATCATCAGGATCAGCGCGGTGACGACGGAGAGGTAGGCGTAGCGCTGGAGGACGCGGTGGTCGCGCAGGAAGAGGACGGCGGCGATGAAGAGGCCGACGCCGGCCGTCGACCAGATCAGCTGGGCGGGCGCGGCCTCGTCGGCGGGGGTCTCCAGGTCGAGCCGGTAGATGAGCACCAGGCCCAGGCCGTTGAGGAGCACCGCGATGGGCAGCAGCAGCGGATCGGCGTACGGGGCGCGGAAGCGGACGGCGAGGTGCGCGAGGAGGGCGAGCACGCCGAGCCCGGCGCCGTAACCGGCGGCGCCGGGCGGGACGGTGCCGTTCCTGGCGAGGCCGACGTCGCAGTAGCCGTACACGGAGAGCAGGACGGCGACGACGAGCAGGGCGAGTTCGGTGCCGCGGCGCCGGGCGACGGGGACGGCCCGGACAGCGGGGGCCGCTGGGGGTGCGGGGTCCGCGCTCGTTCCGGCCATGCCCGGAACGTAGCAAGCAATCGTCCTGAAGTCCGCTTATGTCGGCTATGTCGGCCGGGGCGTCAGCACCAGCGTGGAACCTTCCCGATGTTGGCGATGTAGTGCGCGGAACCCCAGGCCCAGGTCCCGTCGGTGAGCAGGTACCAGAGGTTGTTGTTGACGACGCGGTCACCCTTCGTCTTGCAGAAGATGGTGACGACCTTGCCGTGGGGCACGCTGCGGACCACCTTGCTGCCGCGGGTCGGGGCGGTGCGGAGCAGCAGTCCGCTCTTGGCGGTGACGCGGCCCTTGTAGACGGGCGGCTTCTTGTCGGCGCCGCCGGTGTCGTCCAGGGCCGTGGCCGGGCCCGTGACGGTGAGTGCGGCGAGGGCGCCGCCGGCGGCGACCACGCCGAGCCGGGTGACGGTGGTCCGCAGGGACATGGGGACTCCTTGGGGGGTTGGACCGGGGCGGCCGTGGCGAGTGCCCGGGGGCCGCAAATCACACTAAAAGCGGCACTGTGCGCACGCGCAAGCTCACTCCGTGCCGTGCGGCCCGCCCGTTCTGCCCGTCCCGTCCCCGCTGTCGCCGTCGGCGCCCGCCCGCGCCGACTCCTCGAAGGGCAGCCGCAGCGTCGCCACCGCCCCGCCGTCCGACGCGTTGGAGAAGCTCAGCCGGGCGCCGAGCACCGCCGCCTGCCCGAGCGCGATGGTCAGCCCGAGCCCGTGCCCCTTGGTCGTCCCCTCGGTGCGGAACCGCTGCGGCCCGTGCTCCACGAGGTAGTCCGGGTATCCGTCGCCGTGGTCCCGCACGGAGACGACAGGACCGTCCACGGTCACCAGGACCGGCGGCCGTCCGTGCTTGAGCGCGTTCGCGACGAGGTTGCCGAGCACCCGTTCCAGCCGCCGCCGGTCGGTCTCCACGCACACGTCCCGTACGACGACGAGCTCCGTGTCCTCGCCGGAAGAGCGCACCACGCGCTCCGCCAGTGGAGCGAGTCGATGGGCGTCCAGGTCGACCCGCTCGCGCCTCGCGTCGAGCCGGGAGATCTCCAGGAGGTCCTCGGTCAGAATGCGCAGCGCGGCGACCCGGTCCCGCACCAGCTCGGTCGGCCGCCCCGGCGGCAGCAGTTCGGCCGCCGCGTGCAGACCGGTCAGCGGGGTGCGCAGCTCGTGCGCGACGTCCGCGGTGAACCGCTGCTCGCTCAGCAGCTTGCCCTGCAGCGTGGACGCCATCGTGTCCAGCGCCCCGGCGACCGCGGCCACCTCGTCCTGATGGCGGGGGACCCCGGTCGCGTCAGGGCCTGAGTGCGGGTCCCTGACGCGCGCGTCCAGGTCGCCCGCGCTGATCCTCCGCGCCACCTGCGCCGTCTGGTGCAGCCGCCGCGTCACCCGCGTCACGGCGAACGCGCCGACCAGCAGCGTCGCGCCGATCGCGAGCACCGAGGAGCCGAGGATCGCCCGGTCGAGCCCGTCGATGGTGCGGGCGCCCTGCGCGTAGTCGACCTGGACGGCGATGGCCCGGTGCCCGTCGGCGGGCCCCGCGGCCCACATCGTCGGCCGTGACTCGTGGGCGGCGACCATCGTGCCGCGCTCCCCGCCCACCGCGAGGTCGCGCAGGCTCGCGGGCAGGCCCGCGGGGTCGACGCCCGCGCCGGGCCCGAGCCGGTCACCCGCCTCGTACCGCTCGGTGGCCTCGGCGAGGCGCACGAGGGCGCGTTCTCGGGCCTGGCCCACGGTCTGGTTGGTCACCGAGACGTGCACGAGCGCGCCGAGCAGCGCGGCGAGCGCGCAGCACATGACGGTGATGAAGACCGCGGCCTTCCAGGTGAGGGTCGCCGTCCAGGCGGGAAGCCGCGGCCCGCGCGGCTGCCGGTGGCTCATCGCCCGCCGCCCGCGGAGGAGGAGGCGCTCGCCGAGGGCCGCACGGGGGAGGGGCGGGCCGTCTTGGGCCGCGGCGCGTTCGGTGCCCGGACGATCTCGTCGCTCGTCGGCAGCATCGCCTTCTGGTGCGCGTCCCAGGACCAGACCGTGTGGTACTCGTACCCGGCGAGGCTGGAGACGGCGCGGATGATCAGGTCGCGCCCGGCCAGCTCGACGCCGAGGACGGCGTCGCTCATCTCCATGATCTGCGTCAGCTGCCGTTCCTTCTCGGCGTAGACGCGGATGTCGAGGTTGTCGTCGGGCGTCGAGACGCCGACGATCAGATCCTCCTTCCCGTCGCCGGTCAGATCGCGGTAGTACGCCTTGAGGACCGGGCACCGACCCTTCTCGCCGGAGCCGTCCTCGGCACAGTCCTCCAGACGCTCCATGGTCCGCCGGTACGCGGAGTCGGAACGGTCGTACGTCCCCGGGTTCTCGGAGAAGTCCGCGCGGACCACGTCGACCGGGTCCACCTCGCGCAGGTCGCCCTTCGGCACCCGCACGCCCTCGACCTTGACGCTCTCTATGGCGCCGTAGTCCTCGGCGGGCACCGAAGGGGACGGCAGGTCGGGCCAGAGGTGGGTGGGGCCCACGGCGGTCGGCGTCGCACCGGCGCCCCGCAGCCCGCCCGGATCGCCGCAGCCGCCCGCCGCGAGCACGGCGAGGACGGCGAAGGCGACGGCCGCGAGCCGGCTGCGGTTCACTGCACTCCTGCCTGCCGCGGGGCGCGGCCTGTCGGGGCGCCGGCCCCGCTGTCACGGCAGCGGGTCGGCTGTCACGACACCAGGGCGGCGCAGAGGATGATGCTGTCCGAGCGGTGACCGCCCACGAGGGGCCCGCCGCAGGTCAGCAGGCGCAACTCGGGTCGGCCGGTCGCCCCGTACACCTTATTGGTGGGGAAGTCCTTCTTGTCGACCTGCTGGATCTCCCGCACTACGAACGTCGCCGTGCCGCCGTCCGCGCGCGGCACCTCGACAGTGTCGCCGACCCCGGCCTTCGCGACGTCCTTCATCAGCGCGCGGCCGTTCACCGTGTCGTAGTGCGCGACGAGCACGGCCGGGGCTTCCGCGCGGGCTCGGAGCCCCGCGTCGCCGTGGGCGGGGGCGCCGGCGCGTCCGCGAAGGCGCCGGCGGCCGGAACGAGCAGCGCTCCGCCGACGAGGGCGGAGGCGACGGCGGTACGGAGAGGGGCGGGGCGGCGGTGGGTGCTCGACCGGTCCGGGTGTGAAGTCCCTCCAGTCCCGTAACGGCACTGCCCGCACAGCTATGACCCGCTGATACATAGCTGCTGAGTCGCAGTCGGCGCAAAGTCGCCCCGACTTCCGTCGCCCGCCGCCGGGTTCCTGCCGCGTTCTTGCCGCGGGAGCGTGCGGGCTGTTCCCATGGTCCAGGGGGTGATGGCGCATGACCGGACTGCGCGTCGTACCGGACTGGCGGCACGGGCAGGAGCGGTTGTACGTGTGTCTCGCGGACGGCAGGAACGTCGCCTGGTACGACCGCGACGCGTCCCGCGTGAACCTGCTCGGCGAGGACCACGAGGCGGACGTCCTGGAGGTTCTCGCCCCCTTCCTGACCGGCCACGTCACCGTGGGGCCACCGCCCGTGCCCACACCTGCCGAGCTGGCCCGCCTCGCGCTCCACCCGGACGACGACCTCGCCCCGAACCGGCCCGGCGAGGCCCTGCGGATCTCCCTCGACCGCGACCCCGCGCCCGCCCGCAGGCTGCGCGCCGACCCGCGGCACCGCGCGCTCGCCGCCGAGCAGTCGGTCGGCGAGGCCCTGGACGCCCTCGAAGGCGCGGGCTGGCGGGTGCTGCACTCCCTGCCGCTGCCCGGTGGCGCCCGCATCCACCATCTGCTGATCGGCCCCGGGGGCCTGTTCTGTGTGAGCACCCTCGCCGTCCGCAAACAGCGGGTGCGCATCGCCGGCCCGATGGTCACGGTCGGCCGCGCCGAGCCGTTCCCACTGCTGCGCACGGTCCGCTCGGACGCGGGCCGGGCCTCCTTCGCGCTGACGGCCGAGGTCCGCCCCGTCCTGGTCCTCGCCGGGACCGGCGCCGCCGACCTGGACGTGGCGGCGCCGCCACGCGACGTGCGGGTGCTGCGCGAGGCGGACCTGGGGTCGCTGACCCGCCTCGGCGGGGTGTTGAAACCGGCCGATGTGGAGGCCCTGCACGCCCTGGCCAGGGACCGCCACACCTGGCGCCGGGTCTGACCCGCCCCAGGGTGCGGCCGGCGGCCCGGCTGCTACAGGTTGTCCCCCCAGCCGCCCTGGATCATGGTCTGGAAGGCCCAGGAGCCGCCGCGCCTGATCAGGACGTCGGCGTAGCGCAGCCGCTGCGTCTCGCCGTTCGCCGTCATCACCGAGTCGGTGAAGACGACGGCCATCGCGGGGGAGAGGAAGACGGGCGTGCGCGTGGACTCGAAGGTGATGTCCTCGCTGCCGTCCCCCATGACGTGCGTCATGGTCCCCACGAACTGCTCGCGGTCCCACTGCGCCGACCGGCCGTCGCCCGCGGAGTCGTCGCTGACCAGGTTGAGCGGGAAGACGGCCAGGTCGGCCATCCGCTCCACGTCGCGCTTCGCGCTGTGC
Source organism: Streptomyces sp. NPDC093510 (assembly GCF_040683555.1). NCBI lineage: Bacteria > Bacillati > Actinomycetota > Actinomycetes > Kitasatosporales > Streptomycetaceae > Streptomyces > Streptomyces sp. NPDC093510. The sequence goes on along the minus strand of NZ_JBFBEE010000009.1, from coordinate 91,957 downwards.
GCGTCGTACTCGGCGAACCAGGCGTCCAGGCTCGCGCGGTCCTCGGCGGTCGGGACGTATCCGGTCTCGGGAAGAAGGGTCACGCGGTCTCCTCATCAACTTTGACTAGTGACAGAGAAGGTATGCCGCGAGGCGCCACTAGTCAAACTTGAATAGGTGTGATGCTGGTCACATGGCGGGTTGTGATGTGCGTCAGTGCGTCAGCGCGTCGGGGGCAGGGGGCTTGCCCGGTCGGGGTCGGCGAGGGGCTCGAAGAGGTCCCCGTGCCGTCGGAGCCGGCCCGCGATGTCCTCCGCGGCGAAGACCAGCTGCCCCGGCTCGTCGCAGCCCTCGACCTCGTCCCAGGTCACGGGGGTGGAGACGGTCGGCTCCGGGCGGGCCCGCAGGGTGTAGGGCGCGGCGGTCGTCTTCGCGGCGGCGTTCTGGCTGAAGTCGACGAAGACCTTGCCGGGGCGCAGGCTCCGCGTCATGCGGTGCACGACGAGGCCGGGCAGCTCGCGCTCCGCCTCGACGGCCAGCCCCTTGGCGTACGCCGTGACCCGTTCGGAGGGGGTCGGCTCCAGCGGTACGAGCAGGTGCAGTCCCTTGCTCCCGGACGTCTTGGCGTACACGTGGAACCCGTCGGCCGTCAGCCGCTCCCGCAGCCAGAGCGCCGCACGGCAGCATTCGACGACCGAGGCGGGCGGGCCGGGGTCCAGGTCGAGGATCATCCGGTCGGCCCGCGCCGGGGCGTCGGCCCGCCACTGCGGCACGTGGAACTCCGTCACCAGATTGGCCGCCCACATCAGCGTGGCCAGGTCCTGGACGAGGATCTGCCGCGCCTTCCCCTCGGAGCGGGAGCGCGGCACCTCGGCGGTGCGCACCCAGTCCGGGGTGCCCGGCGGCACGTTCTTGGAGAAGAAGCGCTCGCCGTCGGGCCCGTCCGGGTAGCGCAGGAAGGAGACGGGCCGGTCGCGGAGGTGGGGGAGGAGGGCCTCGGCGGTGCTCGCGTAGTAGTGCAGGACCTCGCCCTTGGTGAAGCCGCTCGCGGGATACAGGACCTTGTCGAGATTGCTGAGCGCGAGCCGTCGCCCCTCCACCTCTGTGATCGGCGTCATAGGATGAGAGTCCCATAAAACGCCTGTATCGCCACAAAGAGTGCCATTTCCTACTGTGAGGTGTCGGACGTGCGATCCATATGGAACGGCGCGATCTCCTTCGGCCTGGTCAGCATCCCGATCAAGCTCGTGAACGCCACCGAGAACCACTCCATCTCCTTCCGGCAGATCCACACCGAGGACGGCGGCCGCATCCGCTACCGCAAGGTCTGCGAGCTGGAGGAGCGTGAGGTGCCGACGGCGGAGATCGGCAAGGGGTACGAGGACGCGGACGGCTCGATCATCCCGATCACCGACCAGGACCTGGCCGCGCTGCCCATCCCGACGGCCCGGACCATCGAGATCGTCGCCTTCGTCCCCGCGGACCGCATCGACCCGCTCCAGATGGGCGCGGCGTACTACCTGTCGGCGAACGGCGTTCCGGCCGCCAAGCCGTACACGCTGCTGCGCGAGGCGCTCAAGCGGAGCCGGAAGGTGGCGATCGCGAAGTACGCGCTCCGGGGCCGGGAGCGGCTCGGCATGCTGCGCGTCGTCGACGACGTGATCGCCATGCACGGGCTGCTGTGGCCGGACGAGATCCGGGCACCCGAAGGGGTCGCCCCCGATGAGCACGTCACCGTCCGGGAGGCCGAACTCGGCCTGGCGGACGCCCTGATGGACACCCTCGGCGAGGTCGACCTCGACACGCTGCACGACGACTACCGCGAGGCGGTCGAGGAGCTCGTCGCCGCGAAGGCGGACGGCGCGGCCCCGGCGAAGCGTGCCCCGGCCGGTGAGGGCGGCGGCAAGGTCATCGACCTGCTCGCCGCTCTGGAGAACAGCGTGCGCGAGGCCCGCACGGCGCGCGGCGAGGCCGCGGAGGGCGATGCGGGCGGCGGGTCGGCGAGCGGGTCGGCCGGGGGTTCGATGGCCGAGGTGACGCGGCTCCCGCGCAAGTCGGCCCGCGCCACCCCCAAACAGGTGGGCGGCAAGAAGTCGACGGCGGCATCGGCGTCTGTATCGGCATCGGCATCGGCCAAGAAGAAGGCCGCGACCGGTGGAAGGGGTGCGGCGAAGTCGACCGCGTCGAAATCGGCGGCCGCCAAGACGGCGACAAAGACAGAGACAAAGACGGCGACAAAGACGGCGACAAAGACGACGGCCCGCAAGACGGCCGCCAAGAAGACGCCGGCGAAGAAGACCGCCACGGCGAAGAAGGCGACGGCGAAGCGCAGAGCCTCCGCCTGACCGGATGCGACCGGACGCGACCGGACGCCGAAGTTGACACGGACGGGAAAATCGCAAAGTGCGGCCTCCGGTCCCGGGGCGGCCGCGGGGAGCGTTTTACGAAGGCGCTGCTTTAACGCCACCAGTGAAATTCGGTCATATCGCACCCTGTCCTCCTTTTACGCCCTGTGATCAATGTCACAAATCCTTGATGGAATTAGATCCTCCGCGCAATGATCCCTGCGGACACAAAGGGATTCTTTGGGATTTCCGGGGGGTTTAAGATAAATGGCCAGTAATCCATTCGAAGATGAGGGTGCGGAATATCTGGTGCTCGTGAACGGCGAGAACCAGCACACTCTCTGGCCCGTCGGCCTGGACGTTCCGGACGGCTGGAGCGTCGTACAAGAGGCGAGTTCACGGGCGGATTCCCTGGCCTATGTGGAGCGGCACTGGACGGATCTGCGTCCTGCGAGCCCGATATCCGGCTCCTGACGTGGCCGATCGCAAAAGAGAAGAAGTGAAACAGGGGGCACAGGGAGTGCCGGGGGTGAAGAACGGTGGCGACCGGCCGCCCGGACGCTTCACCGGCGCCGGACCGCTGATGCTCGTCTGGTCGGGACAGGCCGTCTCACTCGTCGGAAGCGCCGTTCTCAGATTCGCTTTCATCATTGAGGTGTGGTCCACCGGCGAGCAGGCGTCCGCCGTCACGGCGCTGACTCTCTGCGCCGTTCTTCCGCAGGCGCTGTTCAGCCCCTTTGCGGGCGCGATTATCGACCGCATTCGTAAACGGTCCGCGCTGCAGATCGCGGACGTGGGCGGAATTCTTGCCGTCGGTCTCCTGGCCCTTGTCCACTTCTTCGGCGGCGGCCTGGAGCCGTGGCAGGTCTACCCCGCAACCGTCCTCCTCGGCATCTCCGCCGCGTTCCAGCTGCCCGCACTCACCGCCGCCGTTCCGCTGCTCGTGCGCAAGGACCAACTCGGCCGGGCCAACGGTCTGTTGGCGGGTGCCCGGAGCGCCGCAGGCATCTGCGGTCCCGCGCTCGGCGGCATCATGGTCGCCCTGTCCGGGATCGGCGCCGTCCTCGTCGTCGACCTCGTCAGCTACGCCTTCGCGCTGATCGGCATACGCATCGTGCGCATGAAGGGCGACAAGGTCCCCGAGGGCGCCGGTGCCCCGCGTACGAAGATCACCGCGGAGGCCGTCGAGGGCATGCGGTACCTCTTCCGGCACGCGAGCCTGCGTGACATGACCGTGAACTTCTGCACGGTCAACCTCGTCATGGTCTTCGGCTTCGCGGTTGTCCAGCCCATGGTCCTGCTCAAGTCGGGCAACGGCGCGCTCGCCGCCGTGAACAGCGCGATCGGCGTCGGCGGAGTCGTCGGCGGCCTGCTGATGGCTGCCTGGGGCGGGCCGAAGAACCGCGGCAGCGGCATGATGCTCGGCATCCTCGGCATGTGCTTGTCGGCGCAGATCGGCATGTCCCTCGTCGGCGGGGTCGCGGGCTGGTGCGCGGCCATGCTCGTCGGCGCGCTGCTCATGACGGTCGTCAACGCCTCGATGCAGGCCATCGTGCAGACCAAGGTGCCGCGCGAGTGGCAGGGCCGCGTGTTCGGAGCGGTGATGTTCCTGTCGCAGATCTCCGGGCCGTTGGCCATGGCGCTCTCCGGGCCGCTCGCCGACGGGCTCTTCGAGCCGCAGGCCGCCGACGGGACGGGCGTCTTCGTGTTTCTCGGCCCGCTCCTCGGCGACGAGCCGGGCAGCGGCATGGCGGGAATGCTGTTCCTCGCGGGCGTCGCGGGTGTCGGCGTCGCGCTGTGGGGCCTGGCGAGCCGCTCCATCCGGCACATCGACGTACTCCTGCCGGACGTCGACGAGCCCGAGCCCGAGCCCGAGCCCGAGCCCGAGCCCGAGCCCGAGCCCGAGCCCGAGGCGAAGCCGGAGTCGAAGCCCGAGTCCGGGCCGCGGGCCGATGCCGCGCTCGCGGCGGAAGACGGGGGCGGTGAGAAGGATGGCGCGGTGCGTGCATGAGCTGTTCGAGGAGCAGGCGGCACGGACACCCGGCGCGACGGCCCTGGTGTACGAGGACGAACGGCTGACCTACGCCGAACTCGACGTCCGCGCCGACCGGTTGGCCGGGCTCCTCGCGGCGCGCGGCGTGGTCCGCGGCGACACCGTCGGCGTACACCTGGAGCGCACCACGGAGCTGGCCGTCGCGGTCCTCGGCACGCTGAAGGCCGGAGCCGGCTACGTGATGCTCGACCCCGGCTTCCCGGCCGGACGGCTGCGCGAGATGGCGGCGGACGCGGGGATCACCGTGCTGCTCACCGCGAAGGGCGCGGCGAAGGGCGCCGCGAAGGGCGCCGCGAGAGGTGTCGCGAAGGGCGCCGCGAAAGGTGTCGCGAAGGACGCCGCGAAGGGCGCCGCGAAGGACGCCGCGAAAGGTGTCGCGCCGGAACAGCTGTGCTCCGACGCCGCGGTGTCGACGCTGCACATCGAAGACGCCGAGCGCGCCCGCCCGTTGGCGCGCGGGCCGGTGCGGGCGCGGCCCGACGACGTCGCGTGCGTGATGTTCACGTCCGGGTCCACCGGCCGGCCCAAGGGCATCGTCGCCCCGCACCGCGCCGTCACCGCCACGCTGACCGGCCAGGACTTCGCCTCCTTCGGCCCGGGGTCGGTGTGGCTCCAGTGCGCGCCCGTGTCGTGGGACGCGTTCGCGATGGAGCTGTGGGGGCCGCTGACGAACGGCGGCACGTGTGTCCTGCATCCGGGTATGCGCCCCGACCCGGTGGTGATCGCCCGCCTCGTCGCCGCGCACGGCGTCACCTCCATGTACCTGTCCGGCTCCCTCTTCAACGTGATCGTCGACGAGTACCCGCGCGCCCTCGACGGCCTGCGTGAACTCGTCGTCGGCGGCGAGGCGTTGTCACCCCCGCACGTGGCCCGCACCCTGGAGCGCCACCCCGGCCTGCGGCTCGGCAACGGCTACGGTCCCGTCGAGTGCATGGTCTTCCTCACCGTCCACCCGATCACACAGCGGGACGTGCGGGACGGAGGGCCGGTGCCGGTCGGCAGGCCGCTGCACGGCAAGCGGCTGTACGTGCTCGACGAGCGGCTCGCACCGGTCGCGGACGGCACCACCGGCGAGCTGTACGCCGCCGGGGAGGGGCTCGCGCGCGGCTACTGCGCGGCACCGCTGACGGCGGAGCGGTTCGTGGCCGACCCGTTCGGCGCGCCGGGCGGCCGCATGTACCGCACCGGCGACCTGGCGGTACGGCGCCCCGACGGCACCTTCGAGTACCGGGGCCGCGCCGACGGCCAGGTGAAGATCCGTGGCTTCCGGGTGGAGCCGGGCGAGGTCGAGAACGTGCTGACCCGGCACCCCGGAGTCGGCCGGGCCGCAGTCCTCGCCACCCCCGCGGGGCCGGACGGGGAGCGTCGGCTCGTCGCGTACGTCGTGCCGGTCCCGGGGCGCGAACAGGCGCCCACAGAGGCGGAGTTGCGCGCCCACGCCGCGAGCCTACTGACCGACTTCCTGGTGCCCGACGCCTTTGTGCGGCTCGCCGCCCTGCCGCTGACCGCCAGCGGGAAACTGGACCGGGCGGCGCTGCCCGCGCCGCCCGAGGGATTCTCCGCGGACACGGGTGGGGTGGCCACGGGCGGCGCGGGGACGAGTGCGGGCGGGTCCGGGAGCGAGAGCCGGACCGTGCGTGCGCTGTGCGGGCTGTTCGCCGATGTCCTCGGGGGCGGCGGGGGCGCGGGGGGCGCCGGGGTCGTCGGGGGCGGGAGGGTCGGCGCGCACGACGACTTCTTCGCGCTGGGCGGCCACTCGCTGCTGGCCGCGCGGGTCCTCGGCCGCGTGCACGCGACGCTGGGCGCGGCGGTCGACCTGCGGACGTTCTTCGAGGCGCCCACACCGGCCCGGCTCGCCCCGCATGTGGACGAGGCCGCCGCGTCCGGTACGCGGTCCGTGGACGGGGCCGGTTCGGTGCCCGGCACCGACTCCACCGCCCTCCCGGCCTTCTCCACTCTCCCCGTGTCCTCCACCCTCCCCGTCTCGGACGCCCAGCACCGCCTGTGGTTCCTCGACCGGCTCGGTTCCGGGGCGGCGTACAACCTGCCCATGCTGGTACGACTGCGGGGAGAGGTCGACGCGGACGCGCTGGGGGACGCGCTCGGGGACGTCGTGGCCCGCCATGAGGTTCTTCGCACCGTCTTCGACGAGGTGGACGGTGCGCCGGTGCGGCGCGTGCTGCGCGGGGACGACGCGATTCCTCCCTTCCGGCATGTCGCCGTGGCGGAGGGTGAGTTGGCGGCTGCGGTCGACGGGGAGGCCCGGTACCGGTTCGACCTCCGGGCCGAACTCCCCGTACGGGGCGTCCTGTTCTGCGTCCGCGAACGCCCTGACGAGCACGCGCTGCTCGTGACGCTCCACCACATCGCGGGCGACGGCTGGTCGCTCGCACCGCTCTTCCGCGACCTGTCGCGGGCCTATGCTGCGAGGGTCGGCGGGGTCGGCGGGGTCGGCGGGGCCGCCAGCACCGCCAGCACCGGCAGCAGCGGCGGGGCCGGTGGTGACGTGGGTGCCCCCGTGCTGCCGCCCCTCCCCGTCTCCTACGCCGAGCACGCCCGCCTCCGGGCCGCCCGGCTCGGCAGGCCCGACGACCCCGCGTCGCTCCTCGCCCGCCATCTCACGTACTGGCGCGAACGGTTGGCGGGTCTCGCCCCGGACGGCCCTCTGCTGCCCAGGCGGCCGGAGCGGCCCGCCGTGCCAGGACCGGCCGCCGCGACGGTCGTACGCAGGCTCGACGCCGCGGCCCATGCCCGCGTCGTCGACGCCGCCCGCGCCCAGGGCGCCACCCTCTTCATGGCCCTGCACGCCGCGCTCGCCGCGGTTCTCGTGCGGGCGGGCGCCGACGAGGACCTCGCGGTCGGCGTGCCGGTCGCCGGGCGCGCGGGGGACGACGGCGTCGAGGACGTCGTCGGGTTCTTCGTGAACATGCTCGTGCTGCGCGCCGACGTCTCGGGCGACCCGAGCGCACGGCAGCTCCTGGCCCGGGTCCGGGACGCCGACCTCGGCGCCTTCACCCACCAGGACGTGCCGTTCGAGCACGTGGTGGGTGAGCTCAACCCCGTACGGACGCCGGGCAGACAGCCGTTCACCGATGTCGTCCTCGCCCTGCAGAACAACGCGCGCGCCGAGGTGCGGCTCCCCGGCGCAGACCGGGGCGTCGAGGTGGTCCGTACCGGCGCCGCCCGTTTCGAGCTGCTCGTGGACGTCACGGAAGCGACGGGCCCCGGCGGCGTACCGGAAGGGCTGACCCTCACGTTCGAGTACCGTGCCGCCTCCCTGGAAGAGCGCTTCGTGACGTGGCTCGCGGACGCGCTGCCCCGCGCACTGGAGGCGGCGGCCACCGCCCCGGACACCCCGCTCTCACGGCTCGTCGCCCCGGACCCCCCGCGCCGCGCGGACGACCGTGACAGGCTCACGGCCCCGCCAGCCCCGCCAGCCCCGCCAGCCCCGGCACCCCCGGCGACCGAGCCCCCGGCCAACGCCCTGGAACGCGAGATAGCGGCCGTGTGGCGCGACGTACTCCGGGGGCTGGGCCCTGGGGCGGGCGCTGCCATGGACGGGGGGCAGGACCCTGTACAGAGCGGTCCCGCACAGAGCGGCCCCGTACACAGCGACGCCGGGCTGCCCGGCGGGAACGCTGGGCAAACCGGCGGCACCCCCCGCATCGGGCGGCACGACGACTTCTTCGCGCTCGGAGGGAACTCCCTGCGTGCCGTGCGGGTCGCCGCGCGCCTCAGCACCGACACCCGCCCCGTGACGGCCGCACAGATCTTCGCCGCGCCCACCGTCGCCGCCCTCGCCGCCGAACTGGCGCGGCCCCCCGCACACGCCGGACCCGCCCCGACCCCCATCCCCCGGCGGCCACGCGTACCCCGCGTACCCCGCCAGCAGGACCGGCAGAGCCGTCTCGGCGCACCCGGTCCCAGCAGCCCGACCCAGGAGGAGAAGCCGTGGACCTCAGCGTGATGTTCTTCGGCGCGGACAGCGGCGCCCCCACGCGGGGGCGCGGCCCCGGCCCCGCCGGCACAGGCGTCCGGCACGCGGACACGTACGACGACATCCTGACCGTCGCCCGCACCGCCGACCGGCTCGGCTTCCACGCCGTGTGGACGCCCGAGCGCCACTTCCAGCAGGTGGGCCAGGTCTTCCCCAGCCCGCCCGTGCTCAGCGCGGCGCTCGCCGTCGCGACCGAGCGCATCGGCATCCGTGCGGGCAGCGTCGTCCTGCCCCTGCACCACCCCCTGAAGGTCGCCGAGGACTGGGCCGTCGTCGACAACCTCTCGCACGGCCGGGTCGGCCTCTCCGTCGCGACCGGCTGGCACTCCGCCGACTTCACCCTCGCCCCCGACCACTACGAGGACCGCAGGGAACGGACCCTGAGGACCATCCCCGAACTGCGGCGCCTGTGGGCGGGCAAGCCCGGCGAGTACCCGGACGGCACCGGACAGCCCGTCAGCGTGGTGCCCCAGCCCCGGCCCGTACAGCGCCGACTGCCCCTGTGGGTCACCACGTCGGGCAACCCGGAGACCTGGGAGGCCGCCGGACGGCTGCGGGCCGGCGTGCTCGGCGCGACCGTCGGGCAGAGCAGGGACGAGCTCGCCGGGAAGATCGCCCGCTACCGCGCGGCCTGCGCCGCCGCCCCCGACCAGGCGGGCACCGACGCGCACGGCCGCGTGACGCTCATGGCGCACACCTACGTCGGCGCGGACGACGCGGAGGTGCGGCGCCTGGCCGCCGTGCCCCTCAAGGCGTACCTCGCCAAGTACCTGGGCCAGACCGCCGCCAACCGGGCGGCCGAAGGCCGGGAGGGCGAGCGGCTGACGGAGGAACAGACCGGCATGCTCGCCGAGTTCGCGTTCCAGCGCTACCTGAACTGGGGCAGCCTGCTCGGCTCGCCCGGCACCTGCGCCAAGATGCTCGCCGACCTGCGCGACCTGGGCTGCGACGAGGTTGCCTGCTTCATCGACTTCGGAATCGGACGCGACGAGGTCCTCGCCGGACTGCACCGCCTCGCGGAACTGAGAGAGGCCGCACTGTGACCCCGAACTCGACCCCGACCCCGACCCCGAATCCGCACCCGACCCCGAACCCGCACCTGACCCCGACCCCGTCCTCGACCTCAACCTCGACCCCGAACCCGCCCCCGCACCCGCGCGCGACTTCGGCCCCCTCCGCGGCCGACCGGTTCAGCGCGCTCAGCGGCGAGCAGCGGGTGCGGCTCATGCGCCGCCTCGTCGAGGCGGGTCGCGCCCGCGAGATCCCCGCCGTCGTACCGCCCCGCGATCCCACCGCCCCGGTGCGGCTCAGCTCCGCGCAGCGGGACCTGTGGGTGTACGAGTCGCTGTATCCCGGCACCCCGGCGCTCAACCTCTGCTGCGCCTACCACTTCGACGAGGCGCCCGAAGCGGACGGGGCCGACGGGACGGACAGGGCGAACAGGGCGGAATGGGCGGACAGGGCGGACAGGGCGGACGGGACCGTCGACCCGGCCCACCTGGAAGCCGCGCTCACCCTCATCCAGGGCCACCACGACATCCTGCGCACCCGCATCTCCGGCACGGCCGACGACCTGCGCGTCCACTTCCCCGACAAGGGTCCCTTCGTCCTGGAGCGTGACGACCTGCGCGGCACCGGCACGACCATCGAGGAGGCATTCCGGGCCTTCCGCCGCCGCCCGTTCGACCTCGGTGCCGAGCGTCTCATCCGGGGCCGCTTCGTGCGCGTCGACGAGCGGCGCTCCACGCTCATGCTGAGCCTGCACCACATCATCACCGACTGGTGGTCCTTCGACGTCCTCCAGACGGAGTTCGCGGAGGCGTACCGCGCCGTGCGCGCCGGCACCGAGCCGAAGCTGACCCGACCCGCCGTCCAGTACGCCGACTTCGCCTCCTGGCAGGGCGAGTTGGAGGCCGCCGGGGTCTTCGACGCGCGCCTCGACTTCTGGCGCGGCTACCTGGCCGACCCGCCGGGACCGCTGACCGTGCCGGGCCACGGCAGCCCGGGGGCCGGCGAGGACGGCATCGTCCAGATCCGCTTCCGCGTCGACGCGCCGACCGCCGAGGCCGTCCGCGCGCTGGCCCGCGAGCGCGGCGCCTCCGTCTACGTCGTCCTCATGACCGCCTTCGCGATCCTCGCGCACCGCGTCACCGGCGCCGACGACCTGGTCCTCGGCACTCCGGTCGCCAACCGCTCCGCCAAGGGCCTTGAGCAGGTCATCGGGTACGTGATGAACGCCGTACCGACCCGTTGGCGCATCGCCGAAGGGGACTCCTTCGCCGACGTCCTGGCCCGCTTCGGCACGGACTTCGCCGCCCTCATGGGCAACGCCGACCTGCCGGTGGGCCGTATCGTCTCGGCCGCCGCGCCCGAACGCAGCGCGGGCCGCTCCCCGTTGTTCCAGTGGGTGTTCATGCACCTCACGGAGCAGCCGAGCGTGTCGGCCGTACGCGAGTTCGCGGAGCCCGAGCGCATCCACACCGGCGGAGAGCACGATCTCGTCGGCGTCGTGCGGGACAGCGGCGACGGCATGGACGGCAGCTTCGAGATCCGCACCGACCTGTTCTCCGCCGACGCCGTGAACCGCTGGGCGGACAGTTACCTCGCGCTGCTCCAGCAGGTCACCGCCGACCCGACGGCGCTCGTACGGGACCTCGACATGCTGCCCGCCGCCGAGCGCCGCCGCGTCCTCGAACTGTCGGCGGGACCCGCCGCGCCCGAGCCCGTAACGCTGCCGGACACGGTGGCCCGGCACGCGGCCCGCACGCCGGACGCGGTCGCCGTCGAGGGTGACGGCGTGCGGCTCACGTACGCCCAACTGCACGAGCGGGTCGGCCGGTTGGCGGCCCTGCTCGCCCGGCACGGCGCAGGCCCGGAGCGGACCGTCGCCCTCGCGCTCGGACGGGGCGCGACACTGCCGCTGGCCGCGCTCGCCGTGCAGCGGGCGGACGCCGCCTATCTGCCGGTCGACCCCGACTACCCCGCGGAACGCCTCCGCCGCACGCTCGACGACGCGTCCCCCGTGCTCCTCGTCACCGACGCGCGTACGGTCGCGTCCGGCGTGCTGCCCGACACGGACCTGCCACGCCTCGTCCTCGACGACGAGGCGCGCGGGGAGGTGTACGGGGAGGCGCTGGGGGAGGCCGACCGCGACATCGCGGGCAGCGGTACGGCGCCTGCCCACGCCGCCTACGTCATCCACACCTCCGGGTCCACCGGCACCCCTAAGGGTGTCGTGGTCACCCACGCGGGCGTCGCCGCGCTCGCCCGCAGCCTCCAGGACCGCTTCGCGCTGGACGCGGACGTCCGGGTGCTGCAACTCGGCTCACCCGCGTTCGACATCTCCGTCGCCGAGATGTGCATGGCCTTCGGGCCCGGCGGCACGCTGGTCGTGCCCCCGCAGGGGCCGCTGGCCGGCGAAGCGCTCGGCCGGGTCCTCGACGAGCGGCGGATCTCCTGCGCGATGGTGCCGCCGTCCGTCCTCGCGACCGTGCCCGAGGGCGCCTACCCGGCGCTGCGGGCGCTCGCGGTCGGCGCGGAGGCCTGCCCGCCCGCCCTCGTGGCCCGCTGGGCCGTCGGCGGACGACGCTTCCACAACGCGTACGGGCCCACCGAGGCCACCGTCGCCGCCACCCTCTCGGGACCGCTGACCGGCGACGGCACGCCCCCGCCCATCGGCACCCCGGTCGCGGGCACCACCACCCACGTCCTGGACGCGAGGCTGCGCCCGGTGCCCACCGGAGTCGCGGGAGAGCTCTACCTGTCGTCGGCGGGCCTGGCCCGCGGCTATCTGAACCGCCCCGGCGCCACCGCCGAACGCTTCGTCGCCGACCCCTACGGCACCCCCGGCTCCCGGATGTACCGCACCGGCGACCTCGTGCACCGCGACGACGACGGCACCCTGCACTATCTGGGCCGCACCGACGAGCAGGTGAAGCTGCGCGGGCTGCGCATCGAGCCGGGCGAGGTCGCGGCGGCCCTCGCCGGGCACCCGGCGGTTGCCGCGGCCACCGCGGTCGTACGCGACGACGCCACCGGCAGGCCGCAGCTCATCGGCTACGCGGTGCCCGCCCCGGGCCACGCCGTCGACCCGAACGCGCTCCTCGCGTACGCCGCCACCCGGCTGCCCGCCCACATGGTGCCCTCGGACCTCGTGGAACTGCCCGAACTCCCCCTGACCCACAGCGGGAAGCTCGACCGGGCGGCGCTGCCCGCACCCCGCGCCGCCACGACGACGCGGGCGCCAGCCTCCGCGCGCGAGAAGGAGCTGTGCGTCCTCTTCGCACGCGTTCTGGGCGTCGCGGAAGTCGGTGCCGACGACGACTTCTTCCGGCTCGGCGGCGACAGCATCATGGCCATCCAGCTGACCGGGCAGGCCTCGGCCGTCGGACTCGTACTGGCCCCCCGGGACGTCTTCACGCTCCGCACGCCGTCCCAACTCGCCCTCCACGCGCGGACGTCGGCCGAAGCGCCCGGCGATGACCCCGCCGCCCCGGACACCGGCATCGGACGCCTCCCGCTCACCCCCGTGATGCGGTGGTGGCTCGAACAGGGCGGCGACAGTGCGGCGTTCACCCAGTCGATGGCCTTCCCCGTACCGCCCGGCACGGACCGGCCGCGCATCGAGGAAGCCGTCCGCGGACTCGCCGAACGGTACGGGGCGCTGCGGATGCGGCTGCTGCGGGACGACCTGGCGGCAGAGGTCACCGAGAAGATCCCGGCCTGTGCCCTTCCGGTGCGCGTCGGCGTCGAGAGCGAGGCGGCGGCCCTCACCGGCGCGCGGCAACGGGCGGCTTCGGCCCGCCTCGCCCCCGAGGACGGCGAGATGATGCGGGCCGTCTGGTTCGACGCGGGACCGCACCGCCCCGGCCTGCTGCTCCTGACCCTGCACCACCTGGCCGTCGACGGCGTCTCGTGGCGCATCATCGGCCCGGAACTGGCGGCTGCGCTGGCCGGGGAGGGCGCCGGGAGCACGGGCGTCTCCTTCCGCCGGTGGGCGGAACTGCTCGCCGAGGAGGCGGTGGGTCCGGAGGTCGTGAACGAACTGGACTACTGGCGGTCGCAGCTGGGTGGCGCCTCGGCGGAGGTTTCCGTCGCCGGCTCCGCGGGCTCTCCCTCCCACGCTGCAATGGGTGCTTCCGTGGGCGACGCCCGCATCGCCGACGGACGGGGCGCGGGCCCGGGTGCGGGTGCGGGTGCGGGTGCGGCTTCGGGCGAGGGAGCTGTCGCGCGGGCGCGGCGCGCGACCCTCACCGTAGAGCTGCCCGCCGACCTCACGACGGCCGCGCTCACCACGCTGCCCGCCGCCTACAACTGCGGCCCCGACGCGGTCCTGCTGACCGCCCTGACCGTGGCGGCCGTACGTCGCCGGGGGGCGGGCACCGGCCTACTCGTGCACCTGGAGGGCCACGGCAGGGAAACGCTGTCCCGGCCCGCGGACGTGTCCCGCACGGTCGGCTGGTTCACCACCCAGTATCCGGTGCTGCTCGACATCGGGCAGCACGCGGTGGCGGGTGACGCCGCGATCGGCGAGGCGCTCAAGACCGTGAAGGAGCAGCTGCGGGCCGTGCCCAACGGTGGCATCGGGTGGGGGCTCCTGCGCCACCTCAACCCGCGCACGTCACCCGAGCTCGCCGAACTCCCCGCCCCCGACGTGCGGTTCAACTACCTCGGCCGTCTCACCGCCGACGACTCGGCCGGTGGCGAACTGCTCGACGGCGGCCCCGACGCGGTACCGCTCGGCCATGCCGTAGAGGTCGACGCCCTGGCCGGAGAGGGCGCGGACGGGCTGCGCCTCGAAGCCACCTTCTCGTACGCCGAAGGGGTGTTCACGGAGGGTGAGGTGAGCGACCTGGTCGCGCTGTGGCGCGAGGCGCTCGACGCCCTCGCGCGGGAGGCGGAGCAGGGCGGCCCGGTCGGCGCGACCCCCTCCGACTTCCCGCTCGTCAGCCTGTCCGCCGACCAACTGGCGATGCTGGAGGGCGACATGGCCGGCCTCCTCGACGACGAGCCCGGACCGGAGAGCGCCCGATGAACGCAGAGCGCCCGATGAACGCCGATCGCCCGATGAACGCAGAGCGCCCGATGGGCGGGCAGCGCCCGATGAGCGGACGCATCGCGGATGTGCTGCCCCTGACGCCGGTCCAGGAAGGTCTGCTCTTCCACGCCGTGCGCGACGGGGCGGGACCCGACCCCTATCTCGTCCAGGCCCGCTTCCGCACAGGCCCCGCGGTCGCACCGGACAGGGTGCGGTCCGCGCTCACCGCACTCCTGGAGCGCCATCCCAACCTGCGCGCCTGCTTCCGGCACGAACGCCTCGAACGACCCGTGCAGGTGATCCCACACGCCGTCACCCTGCCGTGGACGGAAACGGACCTGACGGGACGGGCGACCGACGAAGTCGAGGCCGCCGTGGCCGAGATGCAGGCAGCGGACCGTACGCGCCGCTTCGACCCGGCGCGACCGCCCCTGATGCGCGCGGCGCTCGTACGCCACGACATGGGGTGCGAACTGCTCCTGTCCTTCCACCACATCCTGCTCGACGGCTGGTCGATCCCGGTCCTGGAGCGGGACATGTCGGCCCTCGTCACCGGTGGCACCCTGCCGCCCGCCGTGCCCTACCGGCAGTACGCCCTGTGGCTGAGCCGCCAGGACCAGGGACGGGCCGAGGCGGCGTGGCGCGAGGCGCTCGCGGGCCTGGAGCGACCGGCACCGCTGGTACCGGCAGGGGAGCCCGCCGGTCCGGTGGGGGAGCTCACCGGGCCGGTGGGTGAGGGGCCCGGTACGGAGTCCCGGGAGGCGGACCCCGACACGGTCCGGCTCCACCTCACCGCCGAGCTGACCGCGGCCCTGACGCGCCGCGCCGCCGAAGCGGGCGTCACCCTCAACACCCTGACGCAGGCAGCCTGGTCCCTGGTGCTCGCGCGCATGACCGGCACACGGGACCTCGTCTTCGGCGGCGTCGTGTCGGGCCGCCCGCACGACCTGCCCGGTGCCGGGGAAATGGTCGGCCTGTTCATCAACACGCTCCCCGTACGGGTCCGTCTCCGCGACGGCGAGAGCGTCGCCGAGCTGCTCACCCGCATCCAGGACGAGCAGTCACGCCTCGTCACGTACCACCATGTGCGCCTCGCGGAGGTGGCGAAGGCGGCCGGAGAGGGCGCGGCGCCGGGGCCGGGAGCCGGTGAGCTCTTCGACTCCGTCCTCGCGTTCGAGAACTTCCCGCGCGGCGCCGAGGGGGCGGACCAGGACGGCCCGGAGACGGTCCGCGTGGTGGACGTCCGCGACGCCACGCACTACCCCGTGACGCTCGCGGTCGTCGCGGGCGCGCGCATGCTCCTCGCGGTCAGCTGCCGCTTCGGCATCTCCGCGGCGGCCGTCGCGGCCCGCATGGAGAGGGCCTTCGAGCAGCTCGCCGCGGACCCGACCACCCCGGTCGACCGGATCGACGTACTTCCGGAGGCGGAACACCGGGCGCTGCTGGCGAGGGCTGCGGGAGCGCCGAGGGAAGGGGCGGCCACCGGCGGGGCGGCCGGGCAGGCCCCCGGCACGACGACGGTCCCGGCCACCATCACCGCGAGGTTCGCCGCGCTGGCCGCCCGTACCCCGGACGCGCCCGCTGTCGAGGCCGACGGCGACGTCATCACGTACGGCCGCCTGGACGCGGAGTCCGACCGCGTCGCCCGCCGTCTCGTCGCGGCCGGGGTGGCCCCGGGCTCCACCGTGGGCCTGCTGCTGCGCCGCTCACCGTCCCTGGTCGTCGCCCAGCTCGCGGTGCTCAAGGCGGGCGCGTGCTGGCTGCCGCTCGATCCGGCGCAGCCGGGGGAGCGGCTGGCCCGGCTGCTCGACGCGGCGTCGGCGGAACTGGTGCTGACGGATGCCCGACCGAACTCTGGGTGGAACACGCAACTGCCGTCCACAGTCCGCCAATTGAACATGCGCGGAACATCCCTGGAGGCGGAGGAGGAGACGGAGGCAAAGGCGAAGGCTCAGGTGGCTGAGGCCCCCCTCGGTGACGCCTCCCACCCCGAGTCCACCGCCTGCGTGATGTACACGTCCGGGTCGAGCGGCGAACCGAAGGGCGTCGCCGTCCCGCAGCGTGCCGTCGTCGAACTCGCCGCGGACAGCCGCTTCGCGGGCCCGGCGCACCGCCGCGTACTGCTGCACAGCCCGCACACCTTCGACGCCGCCACCTACGAGGTGTGGGTGCCGCTCCTGACCGGCGGCACGGTGGTGATCTGCCCCGAAGGGCCCGTCACGCCCGCCCTGCTGGCCCGCGTGCTGCCCGAGCGGGGCGTCACCGCGCTGTGGCTCACCGCCGAACTCTTCCGCACGGTCGCGGAACTGTCGCCCGAGGCGTTGCGCGCGGCGCGCGAGGTGTGGACCGGCGGCGACGTCGTGGACCCCGAGGCGGTGCGCAGGGTCCGCGCGCACTGCCCCGGCACGACCGTCGTCAACGGCTACGGCCCCACGGAGACGACCGTGTTCGCCACGGCCCACCCCGTCACGGAGCCCGTCTCGCGGGGCGGCCACGTGCCGATCGGCCGCCCGCTCGACGGCACCCGCGTCCATGTGCTCGACGCCCGGCTGCGGCCCGTCCCGGGCGGCTGCGTGGGGGAGGTGTACGTCGCAGGGGCGGGCCTCGCACACGGCTATCTCGGCCGGCCCGGCGCCACCGCCGAACGCTTCGTCGCCGACCCGTACGGCCCGTCGGGGTCCCGCATGTACCGCACCGGCGACCTGGCCCGCAGAACCCCTTCGGGCGCCCTGGTCTTCGCGGGCCGCACCGACGACCAGCTGAAGATCCGCGGCTTCCGCATCGAACCGGCCGAGGTCGAGGCGGCCCTGACGGCCTGCCCCGGGGTGTCCCGCGCGGTGGTGGCCGCGACACCCGCCCCGGACGGCGCCCGACGCCTGGCGGCCTGGGTGGTCCTGACCGAGGACGCCACGACCTCGGCCGGGACCGAGGGCCACGGCCCACTGGAACGCGTCCGGGAGGAAGCCGCCCGCGTCCTCCCCGCCCACCTCCTGCCCACCGCCTGGGCCCGTATCGACACCGTGCCGTTGACTCCGCACGGCAAGACCGACCGTGCCGCCCTGCCCGAACCCGTCACCGCGGCGGCACCGTCGCGGGCCCCGCGCACCGCCCGCGAGAAGGAGCTGTGCGTGCTGTTCGGCGAGGTGCTCGGGGTCGTGGACGCCGGTCCGGACACCGACTTCTTCGCGGCCGGCGGGCACTCGCTGAGCGCGCTGCGCCTCGTGGGGCGTATCGAGGGGGAGTGGGGCGTACGGGTCCCCGTGGCCACGCTCTTCGCCGCGCCGACGCCCGCCGCGCTCATCGCCCGCCTCGACGGGCCGGAACCAGGGTCGGACGACGTCGCCGACAGCCTCGCCCCCCTCATCGCCCTGCGCGCCGAGGGTGACGCCGCCCCGCTGTTCTGCGTGCACCCCGGGCTCGGCGTGAGCTGGGCGTACACGGCCCTGCTGCCCCACCTGGACCCCGGCCGCCCGGTGTACGCCCTGCAGACCCCCGCCCTGTCGGAGGAGGCCCACCGGCTCCACGGCAGCGTGGGCGAGCTGGCGGACGCGTACGTGGAGCGCGTGCGGGCTGTACGGCCGCACGGCCCGTACCTCCTGCTCGGCAGGTCCTTCGGCGGGCCCGTCGCCCACGAGATGGCGGTACGGCTGCGCGCCGCGGGCGAGGAAGTCGCGCTGCTCGCCGTGGTGGACGCCATGCCGAAGCCGCCGGAGACCGCCCGTACGCCGCTCGCACCCGACGTCGTCGAGGACGAGGCGCGGCGCATCCTCCGCGAGGAGGGGGCCGCACTCGACGGGATCGGCGAGCGCCGCCTCGACGCGCTGAGGCGGGCGATCGCCAACCACATCACGCTCGGCCGGAGTTGGGCCCCGTCCCCGTACGACGGCACCGTGACCCTCTTCGCCGCCACCCGCGACCCCGAGGCCGTTCCCACCGGGACGAAGGCGGCGGCCTGGCGGCGCGCCGCCGCGGCGGTCGAGGTGCACGAACTGGCCTGCGCCCACGCCGAGGTCCTCGACCCGGCGCCCGCGGCACGCATCGCCGCGGTCCTTGAACACACCCTCCAGGGAGAGTGAACCAGTGGACATCGAGGAGTACGAGTTCCCCGTCTCCGACGCCCAGAGCCGCCTCCTGGTCCTCGACCGGATGAACCCCGGCACCGCGCAGTACAACGTGCCCGCCGCCTTCGCCGTGCACGGCCCCTTCGACCTGAGTGCGTTCACGCGCGCGCTCGACGCCCTCGTGGCCCGCCACGAGTCCCTGCGCACCGTCTTCCGCACCGCGGCCGACGGCACGCAGGCGCAGATCGTCGCCGCGAGCGGCCGCGCGGACCTCACGGTGGAGAAGGACGTGGCGGCACATGAGGCGGACGCGAGGCTGCGGGCCGACGCCGCCCGCCCCTTCGACCCGGCGGCCGGGCCGCTGCTGCGCTGCACGGTGCAGGCCGTCGACGACGGCAGCCACCGCGTGCTGCTCGTCGCCCACCATCTGGTCTGCGACGGCTGGTCCCTCGGCGTCATCCTGCGCGACCTGTCCGCCGCGTACGAGGCCGAGTCCAGGGGAGCGCTCCACTCGCCACCCGAACTGCCGTTGCAGTTCCCGGACTTCGCCGCCTGGCAGCGCGAACGGCAGGCGGCAGGCGCCTACGCCGAGGCCGTCGCGCACTGGGCCGGCCGGCTGCGCGGCGCGCCCGAGGTCGTCTCGCCGCCCCTGGACCGCCCGCGCCCCGCCGTGCGCACGGCCGAGGGCGGCACCGAACGCTTCCTGTTGGACGCCGGGGTCCACGCCCGCCTCGCCGAGGCCGCCCGGACCCGCGGCGCCACACCGTTCATGGCGCTGTTCGCCGCGTACGCCGCGTTCCTCGGCCGGCTCAGCGGCCGCGACGACCTGGTCGTCGGCTACCCGGTGTCCGGGCGCGACAGGCCAGAGCTCCAGGAGATGGTCGGCATGCTGACCAACACCCTGGCGCTCCGCGTGGACCTCTCCGGCGACCCGTCGTACGGCGAGCTGATCGGCCGCGTACGTTCCGCCCTGCTCGCCGGACACCCTTACCAGGACGCCCCGTTCGAGGCCGTCGTGGACGCGCTCGCCCCGGCCCGCGACACCAGCCACGACCCGGTGGTCCAGCTGGTCTTCGCGTACGACGACGACACGGACCTGTCCCTCGCACTCGCGGGCGCTCATGTAGAGCGCTTGGAACTGCCTCTGAACACGGCCAAGTTCGACTTTCACCTGCACGTCGAGCGGTGGAATGCCGGTGCGGGTACCGGGCGCGGGGTCGACGGTGCTACGGGGCAGGGGCCGGGCCTCGCCGCCCAGTTCATCTACCGCAGCGACCTCTTCGAGGCCGCCACCGTGCGGGACTGGGTGCACAGCTTCGAGACGCTCCTCGACGAGGCCCTCACCCGCCCCGACGTACCGCTGTCCGCCCTCGACGCCGTCCCGGCCGACGTCCGCGCCCGCGCCGTCGCGGCCGCCGACCGCACAGCGGAGGCTGCGCCCACGGACCGGCTGGTCCCCGACCTGATCGCGGACGTCGCCGCCGCGCGCCCCGACGCCACCGCCCTGGTCTGCGGCGACGTACGGCTCAGCTACCGCGAACTCCTCGCCGCAGCCGACGCGTTGGCGGACCGGATGCGTGCCGCCGGGGTGCGGCCCGGCTTCCGGGTCGGCCTGCTGCTGCCCCGCTCACCGGAGATGGGCATCGCGGCGCTCGCGGTGCTCCGAGCGGGCGGCGCGTACGTACCCCTGGACCAGGCCCACCCGCACGCGCGCCTCGCGCACATGGTCGAGGCATCCGGCACGGGCCTGCTCGTGACGACGGCCGAGACCGCGGCCAAGGGGGAGGCGCTCGGGGCACCGTGCCTGCGCGCCGACGAGCCCGGTGGGCCCGGTGGGCCCGGTGGGCCCGTTGAGCCCGGCACACCCGGTGAGCCCGGCGATCCCGCTGAGCCCGGCAAATCCGTTGAGCCCGGCACACCGGCGACCCCCCGTCCGTCCCCGCAGGACCTCGCGTACGTCCTCTTCACCTCCGGCTCCACGGGCGTGCCGAAGGGCGTGGCCGTCGAGCACCGGGCGCTGCTGAACCTGACCGTGAGCGTGCGGCCGACGTTCCCCGTCACCGCCGAGGACCGCGTGCTGCAGTTCGTGTCGTTCGGCTTCGACGTGGCCGTCTCCGACCTGTTCTTCCCCTGGGTCGCCGGCGCCGAGCTGCACATCGCACGCGACGACGAACGGCTCGGCGACGCGCTGTACGCCCGGCTGCGGGACTCGCGCATCACGTACGTGTTCCTGCCGCCGTCCGCCGCGATGCTCCTGCCCGACGTGACGGGACGCCTGCCACATCTGCGGACGCTCGCCGTCGGCGGCGAGGCCTGCCCCGCCGAGCTCGTCGAGCGGCTCGCTGAACCGGGCCGCCGGATCGTCGACGCGTACGGGCCGAGCGAGGCCACCGTCTACGCCACCACCGCCGACCTCGAACCCGGCGAACCCGTGGTGATCGGCCAGCCGGTGCCCGGCGCCCGCGTACACGTCCTCGACGACCGGCTGCGCACCGTGCCGACCGGCGTGACCGGCGAGGTCTACATCGCGGGCGCCTCCCTGGCCCGCGGCTACATCGGCCGCCCCGGCATGACCGCCGAACGCTTCGTCGCCGACCCGTACGGCCCGGCGGGTTCCCGCATGTACCGCACCGGGGACCTCGCCCGCATCGACGCGCGAGGACGCCTGCACTACCTCGGACGCTCCGACTCGCAGGTCAAGCTGCGCGGCATCCGCCTCGAACTCGGCGAGATCGAGGCACTGTTGGCGAGCTTCCCGGACGTCGCGGTCGCCGCGGCCGCCGTGCGCGGCAGCGGCGCCGAGCAGCGCCTCGTCGCGTACGTGGTGCACAGGGAGGGAGCGACACCCACGGACGAGTCCCTGCGCGCCCACCTCGCCGAGCGGCTTCCCGGCTACATGCTGCCGGAGGTCTACGTCCACCTCGACGAGCTCCCGCTCAACCGCTCCGGGAAAATCGACCGGCCCCGGTTGCCCGAACCGGCCGACGGGCGGCGGGAGTCGGCCCGTACGTACACGGAGGCGCGTACCGCCACCGAGCGGCACGTGGCAGAGGTGTGGGCCCGCGTACTGACCCTCGACCGGGTCGGCGCGCACGACAACTTCTTCGAACTGGGCGGCAATTCGGTGCGCCTCATGGGTGTGCTCGACGCCCTCCGGGAGACGGCGGAGGACCTCACCCTGGTCGACCTGTTCCGTCACCCCACCGTCGCCTCGGTCGCGGCACACCTCGACGAGGCCGCCGCCCGGACACCCGAGCGTGCCTCCTCGGCGGCCGCCGAGGCCCAGCACCGCGGCAGTGACCGCCGCACACGCCAGAACGCCGCCGCACAACGGCTCCGCTCCAGAAAGGGCACGTCACGATGACCGAGCCAGCACCCCGTGCCACCCACGACCCCGCCCCCGACGCAGCCTCGGCAGACGCGGCGGGCGAGCTCGACTCGGCCATCGCGATCGTCGGGATGAGCGGACGGTTCCCCGGCGCCCCCGACCTCGACGCCTACTGGGCGAACCTCCGTGACGGCGTCTGCTCCATCGTCGACTTCACCGAGGAGGAGCTGCTGGCCGACGGCGCGGACCCGGCGGACCTGCGCGGCCCCGCACACGTGCCCGCAAGGGGCCACCTCGCCGGCGCCGACCGCTTCGACGCGGAACTCTTCGGCTTCAACCGCACCGAGGCCGCCGCGCTCGACCCCCAGCACCGGCTCCTCCTGGAGAGCGCCTGGGCGGCCCTGGAGGACGCCGGGCACGACCCGCTCGCCGCACCGGCCCGCACGGGCGTGTACGTCGGCGGCAGCCCGACCGAGCACATGCTGGCCGCCCACACCGACCGCCGCCTGGCCGCCTCGATCGGCGCGATGCAGATCCGCATCCTGACCGACCGCGAGTTCCTCGCCCCGTGGATCTCCTACCGCCTCGGCCTCGAAGGACCGAGCCTCACCGTGCAGACGGCCTGCTCGACCTCCCTGACGGCGGTACACCTCGCCGCCCAGGCGCTGCTCCTCGGCGAGTGCGACACCGCGCTCGCGGGCGGCGTCAGCGTCGACACCGTCCGCAGACAGGGATACGTCCACCAGGAAGGTGGCATCTTCTCCGCCGACGGCCGCTGCCGCCCCTTCGACGAGGACGCGGGCGGCACCGTGCCGGGCAGCGGGGTGGGCGTCGTCGTGCTGCGCCGCCTCTCCGACGCGCTCGCCGACGGCGACCCCGTCCGTGCGGTCGTGCGGGGCACCGCGCTGACCAACGACGGCGCCACGAAGGTCGGGTTCACCGCCCCCGGAGTCGAACAGCAGACGGCGGCCGCCGTCGAGGCGTGGTCGGCGGCGGGCCTCGAACCGTCCGCGGCCCAGTACGTGGAGACGCACGGGACGGCGACGCGGCTCGGCGACCGCATCGAACTGGCGGCGGCGACCGAGGCGTTCACGGGCGCCCCGTCCGCCGCCATCGGCATCGGCTCCGTGAAGTCCAACATCGGCCACCTGGACGCGGCCGCGGGCGTGGCCTCGCTCATCAAGGTGGTCCTCATGCTGGAGCACGCCACGCTGGCACCCACCGTCAACGTGACCCGCCCCCACCCCGAACTGCGCCTGGAAGCCTCCCCGTTCCGCGTCGTGGACCGTCCCGCCCCCTGGCCGCGGCCCGCCGCGGGCACGCGCCGCGCCGGTGTGAGCTCGCTCGGCATCGGCGGCACGAATGTCCACGTGGTCGTGGAAGAGGCACCGCAACGCCCCGGACCTCCGGCCACCACGCCGCCCGGTGCCCAAGCCCTCCACGCCCTCCACGGCCCCCGCACCGAGATCCTGCCGCTCTCCGCCCGCACGGAGCAGGCCCTCACCGCGCTCGCGGGCAAGCTCGCCACGGCCCTGCGCGCCCCCGATGCCCCGTCCCTCGCGGATGTCGCGCACACCCTGCGCACGGGCCGTGCCCCCATGGACGTACGCGCGTACGTCCTGGCCTCGGACCCGGCGGAGGCCGCCGAACGGCTGACGGCGCTCGCGGAGGGCCGCCCGGCGCACAGTACGGACGGCGAGCCGGACGCCGAGCCGGACACCGAGCCGGACGTCGACGGGCTGAAGGAGCTCGGCGAGCTGTGGCTGAAGGGCGGCACGGTCCTGTGGCCCGAGGAGACGGGCGCGGGGCGCCGGGTGAGCCTGCCGACGTACCCGTTCGCGGGGGAGAGCCACGGAGCACTCACGCTGCCACGCCCGACGCCGGAACCGTCGGCGGAAGGGGCGGAGGAACCGTTGGCGGAACCGGCGGAGGAGCCGGCACAGGAACCGGCCGACGACCTGACCGGGGCCGTCTCCGCGCTCCTGGGCGAAGCCCTCGGCCTGGAAGGCCCCGCGGCCCCGGAGACCACCTACTTCGCGGCGGGCGGCGACTCACTGACCGCCGTCCACCTGGTCGGCAGGCTCCGGGACGACTTCGGTATCGACGTGCCCATCACCCTGTTCCTGGAGGAACTGACCCTCCAGGAACTGGCGGCCCGCATCGTCGGGTCGAAGGAGCCGGACACGGCGGAGGACTCACTGGACGCGCTGCTCTCGGAGTTCGAGGCGGAGTAGCACTCCGGAACCCACCGTCCAAGGCCATCACCGCGTCACTGCGTCGTCGTGCTCCGGCCCGCCGGCGACGAGGCGATGACCTCGGTGACGTACGCCCGATGGCGGTCGAGGAAGAAGTGGCCCCCGTCGAGCACGTGGCAGGAGAAGTCGCCGCTCGTCTCGCTCTCCCAGGCGCGCACGCCCTCGACCGTCACACGGGGGTCCGCGTCACCGGTCAGGGCGATGACCGGGCAGTCGAGCGGGGGACCGCTCCGGTGGACGTGGTTCTCCAGGAGGCGGTAGTCGGCGCGGACCGGCGGCAGGATGATCGGCAGCAGTTCGGGAGTGGCCAGGAGCTCGTTGGCCGTACCGGACAGTTTCCGCATCTCCTCCACGAGCTCGGTGTCGGACATCTCGCTGACCGGCCGCTCCACCGCGACGCGCGGGGGCACCGTGGGCGCCTGCCGCCCGGACACGAACAGGGCCACGGGCGGATGCCCGGCCGCGGTCATGCGCCGCGCGGTCTCGAACGCGAGGATCGCGCCCATGCTGTGCCCGAAGAGCGCCGTCGGCGCGCCCTCGTCCCAGCCGGGAAGCGCGGCGAGCACGGCCTCGGCGACCTCGTCCGCCCGCTCGGCGAACGGCTCCCCGATCCGCTCCTGGCGGCCCGGGTACTGCACGACCAACGGCTCGACGACACCCGTGACGGCCGCCGACAGCGGGTGATAGGCGCTGGCGGAGCCGCCTGCGTGCGGGAAACAGAGCAGACGGGTCCCGGCGTGGGGTGCCGGGTGGAAGCAACGTATCCAGTCGCCCACGGCGCGCCCTCCTTTCGCGTGCCGCTTGCGGCGGCGGTGCTCGCGGTGTTCGGTGTACGACGTCCGCCAGCATGCCCGAAGAAGACGCGGCGCAGGTCACGGGGTCACATACCGCTATACCGCTATACCGCTATACCGCCGGCGCCGTGGCCCGGATCGCGGAGATGTCGAACTGCAGCCGGACCTTCTCGCTGACCATCGTGCCGCCCGCCGCGAGGCGCTGGTTGTAGACCAGCCCCCACTCGGTGCGGTCGATGGTGGTGGTGCCGTCGAAGCCGACCCGCTCGAAGCCGAAGGGGTCCACGACCGACCCCAGGTAGTCGAGTTGCAGCTCGACGGGCCGGGTGACGTCCCGGATGGTCAGGTCACCCGCCATGCGGAAGGTCTCCCCGCCCTCATGGACGGTGGAGGTGCTGCGGAACACCATCTCCGGATAGCGCCGCGCGTCGAAGAAGTCGGTGCCGACGAGATGCGCGTCCCGCTGCTCCACGCCGGTGTCGACGCTGGCGACCCGGATGACGATCTCCGCGCGCGACTCGGAGGGCTGGTCGCCGTCGAAGTACAGCGTGCTGTCGTAGTCGGCGAAAGCGCCCCGGACGGTCGTGACCATCGCGTGCCGCACGGAGAACCCGACGCGGCTGTGCGGCCCGTCGATGGTCCACTGCCCCGTCAGCCCGCGCAGCGCGGAGTCGAGCGCGACACCGCCGGCCGGCGTCGGCTCCAGGGTGGCGGTGGTCTGGCGACGGCTGAAGATGCCCACGAGGTCATACCCTCCTTCGAAATCGATCCCCCCGTGCTATCACGTCATTCGAAGGCCCCACCCAGCGAGATGGGCGGCCTCGTCCGGCTTCCATGGTGCCGACGGCAAAGATGCACAGGATCGACATCATGTGGATGCACTGACGGACGGCCACACGTCACGGACGGTCACGGGGAGGAGGAGGCGGAGGCGGAGGCGGAGGCGGAGGGGCGGAGGCGGCGGCGGAACGGAGAACGGCCCGACCGAAGACGCTCCGGCCGCGATGCTCCCGGCCGTCAACGCTCCGGGGCCGCGATGACGCCCCCGGGCTTCAACGCTCCGGGGCTGCGATGACGCCCTCCGGGGCTTCAACGTCCCGGGCTGCGACGCCACTCCCCGGGCCTCAATGCTCCGGGGCGGCGACGCACCCGGTCCTCAACGCTCCGGGGCTGCGACGACCCCCCGGGCCTCAATGCTCCCGGGCCGCGACGCCCCCCGGGCCTCAACGCTCCCGGGCCTCGACGCCCTCGGGCCTTGAGGCCGTCGGGCGGCGCACCGGCCCACCCCCCGGACCATGCCACCCCCCCGGGACCATGCCCCCCGGACCATGCCACCCCCCCCGCAACCGGCCCGGAACCCCCGTCACAGGGCCCGGCACACCACCCATCCCCTTCCCCTTCCTTCCAACCATCGTGTGCGCCCCTACGCCCTCCCCCGTTCTTCTGGGCGCAGTGGCGGACACCGGCGGCGGCCCCCCGATCCCGCCGCCGCGCCACAGTCTTCCCACCGCCTCACCCGACGTCATTGACCAAGGGCGCACACTTGTTGACCCCCGACGCACTCCGGTAGTCCGCCAAGGTGCGTGCGCGTACCTCGCTGGGAGTCAGCCCGTACGTGGCGCGGAAGGCGCGGGTGAAGACGGCGGGCTGCGGGAACCCCCAGCGGGCCGCGACCACGCCGACCGGCACGGCGGCGAACGCCGGGTCGGCCAGCACCCGGTGGCAGCGCTCCAGCCGCAGCCGCCGGATCCAGGAGGACACGGTCAGCCCCTGCTCCTGGAAGAGCCGGTGCAGGTAGCGCGTGGAGATGTGGTGCGCGGCGGCGATGCTGTCCGGGTTCAGCCCCGGGTCGCGCAGATGCCGCCGGACGTGGCTCTGCACCCGCAGCAGCAAGGTGCGCTTCCGGCTCTCGACCGGCAACTCGTCCGCACGGTCGAGGTGCTGGGCGGCAAGATGCCCGACCAGGTCGACGAGCGTATGGGTGAGCCGATCGGCGGCGCCGCTACCGCTCCCGAACTGCCCCACGTCATCCGTGACTTGATGCATGAACTGGGCGAGCAGAGCCCCGAAGCCCTCACGGCTGGAGAGCGGCCGGGAGACGAGGTCGGAGAGCCGGTCGACCGGGAACGGCAGCAGATGCAGGGGCAGCGTGGCCACGATGCTCCGCGTCGGATCGCCGCCGCCCCCTTGCCGCATCCACCCTTCGAAGGGCGAGGACGACTCGTACAGCAGAAAGTGCCCGGCCCCGAACTGCACGTTCCGCCCGGCCTGTTCGAACCCGCTGAGCCCCTGCAAGGTCAGAGACACCTGCAGGCTCCCGGGGTCCCCTTTCCGGATGTGCCGCGCCGTGCGCCGCACCTCGGCCGACGGGTACGACATGGTGGTCAACGTCGCGGCACCCAGGTCGACATGGTCGACGGCCACAGGGAAGTCGTCGGTGTAGTCACTCCGCAGAGTGGTCGCGATGGGCGAAGCGGACTTCAGCTCGCCCCACCACCCGAACCGCTCCTCCGGAGGCACGCTGTCACTGGTCAAGCACGACCGGATCATGCTCTCCCCTCTCCCTCGATCACCGCCCCCCTTCTCGCCTCCCCACCCTTACGACGCCCCACCCCCTGCCCACCCGTTCCCGCCCCCATTCACCAACTCCTTGCGGCGGACCACTCCGGGGAAAGGCAAAGGGCCTGGACATACGCAAAAACCCCGTCCTCAGCGTTTCCGCTGGTGACGGGGTCTTCGGACACCTTCTGCAAGGTGCCCCCGGCAGGATTCGAACCTGCGCACACGGCTCCGGAGGCCGTTGCTCTATCCCCTGAGCTACGGGGGCGTACCGCCGCGGGTTGCGCGGCGACGGGTAGAACCCTACCAGCTCTTCGGGCCTCCCCATGAACAGGTATTTCCGTGCTCACGGGGAGGCCGGGCACGTGCCTCGGGACGTCGGGGCGGTGGTCCTCGCCGGGCCGGGCGGCGGGTGGCGGAAGTAGGGAAAACCGGGACGCGGCGGGGGGAGCGGACCTACTCTCGAGTTGTGCCAGGCGTGCCCGGCCGCGTGCTTGTTGTGGACGACAACAAGGTCATCCGGCAGCTGATCAGGGTCAACCTCGAGCTGGAGGGCTTCGAGGTCGTGACCGCGGCCGATGGCGTCGAGTGCCTGGACATCGTGCAGCAGGTCCAGCCCGATGTGATCACACTCGATGTCGTGATGCCCCGGCTCGACGGGCTGCGGACCGCCGCCCGGCTCCGTGCCGACGCGCGGACGAGTGACCTGCCCATCGTCGTCGTCAGTGCCTGCACGCAGTACGAGGTTGAGAGCGGCCTGGAGGTCGGGGTCGACGCCTTCCTCGCGAAGCCCTTCGAGCCCAGCGAACTGGTCGACATAGTCCGGCAGTTGATGTCGGAGGGGGTGAGGGAGGAGGGGCGCCCGGCGGACCGGCGTGACCGTGAGCGCGACCGCGAGCCCCTGGAAGCGGAGTGCCGGGCCAGTGGGTGCGGAGGCGGGGGCGGCGGCATCGGAGGATCCGAGCGCGCGGCCCACCCCGGAGCCTGACCTCCACCACGCTCCGGCGCCGGGCCCCCTCCGCGCGGCGGTATCGAGGGAGCGGAGCGCGCGGCCACCCGGAGTCTGACCTCCATCACGTTCGGGCGCCGGGCCCCTTCCGCGCGGCGGTATCGAGGGGTCCGAGCGCGCGGCCACCCGGAGTCTGACCTCCACGCCCCGCCATCGGGGCCTCCTACGCCACCACCCCCGCGCTACCCGCGCTCCGGTACCGGGGACCCCCTCCGCCGCCACGCCCACGCCCCGCTGCCGGTGGCCCACCGTCGCTACCCCGCGCCTCCGCCACCGTTTCCCGCACCCCGGGCCCGGCCCCCGCACCCCGGCCCCCGCACCCCGGCCCGGCACCTGCGCCCCCGCTCGGCCCCCGCGCCTGCTCCCGCCCCTCCCGGCCTCCCGCCCTCGGTGCCTCCGCCCGCCCCCTCGTCCACATGCCGGACCATCCGGAAACCGAGTCGCCTCCCCACCCCCCTCCTCCCATACGCTTGGTCCCGTGACCCCCGTCGAGCTTTCCCGCACCGTGCTGCGCGCCATGCGTCAGGCCGTCGACGCCGGTGAGCTCAGCGTGGACGTGCCGGTGGACGCGGGGCGCGTACGGGTGGAGAGGCCTCGGCCCGGGGGATGCGGGGACTACGCGACCAGCGTCGCCCTCCAGATCGCCGGCGCCGCGGGGCGGCCGCCGCGTCAGGTGGCCGAGGTGCTGTCCCCGCGGCTCGCCGCTCAGCCCGGCATCGCCGGGGTCGACATCACCGGGCCCGGGTTCCTCAACATCACCCTCGCGGGTGCCCGCGAAGAAGCGCTCGTGCGGGAGATCCTGGAGCGCGGCCACTGCTACGGCCACGTGCATCCCGACACCGGAGCTCTCGCCCAGATCCACGTACCCCGTGAGGTCCGCGCCGTCGTCGTCGCCGACAGTGTCCGGCGCATCCTGCGCTCCCAGGGCGTCCTCGTCCGCGTCACCTGCGACGACGCCCCGGATCCCGCCTGGACGGATGTCCTCGGCGTGCGCGTCGACGCCCACGGGCGTCCGCCCCAGCCGCTGCCCACCCTCCGCCCCGTCCCCGCCGCGGAAGGCTCCCGGCCCTCCGGCACGGATGCCCTCACCTCCACCCCCGCGCCGGACCCCGAACCTTCCGGCCCCCTCCGGCCCGCCGGCACGGATGCCCTCACCTCCACCCCCGCGCCGGACCCCGAACCTTCCGGCCCCCTCCGGCCCGCCGGAACGGATACCCCGACCTCCACCCCCACGGCGGACCCGGCCCCCTCCGGCCCCCTCCGGCTCGGCCGCGACGCAGCCCGCTGGGCCCTGCTCCACCCCGCCGCTCACGACCGCCCCCGCGTCACCCCCGAGCAGGGCGGCGACCAGCACCTCGTGCAGCGTGAGAGCAACCCCCTCTTCCGCGTCCAGTACGCCCACGCCCGCACCCGCGCCCTCACCCGCAACGCCGCCGACCTCGGCTTCACCGCCACCCCCGGCACCACCGACACCGCCCCCCGCGGCACCGTCACCCCCGCCACCACCGACGCCGCCCCTCACGAGGCCACCGCGCCCGGCACCACCGACACCGCCTCCCGCGGCACCGTCACCCCCGCCACCACCGACGCCGCCCCTCACGAGGTCACCGCGCCCGCCACCCCCGCCACCACCCCCCGCGGCACCCCCGCCACCACCCCCCGCGACACCGCCCCCCGCGACACCACCCCCCGCGACACCACCCCCCGCGACACCGTCACCCCCCTCCTCGACGCCCTGGACGAATACCCCGCCGTTCTCGCCGCCGCCGCACGCCACCGCGCGCCCGACCGGCTTGCCCGGCACCTCGTAGCCGTAGCCGACGCCTTCCTCTCCTTCCAGAGCCCCCCGCAGGCCGGCGTCCTGCCGACGAGCACCTCGCACGGAGCCGTCCTGCCGACGAGCCCCCCGCAGGAAGCCGTCCTGCCGACGAGTACCTCGCACGGAGCCGTCCTGCCGACGAGCCCCCCGCACGGAGCCGTCCTGCCGATGGGGGACGAGAAACCCTCGGCCGCCCACCGTGCCCGGCTCGCGCTTGCCGAAGCTGCCGGGGTGGTGCTTGCCGGTGGCCTGTCCCTGCTCGGCATCAGCGCACCCGACCACCTGTGACATGTGAAAGACGAGACGACACCGCCATGAGCCGTTCCGCACACCCCGCCGGTCCCCGTCACGCCGACGTATTCCCCGAGGGCCACTACAGCGCCCCGCCCGCCGACCTCAACGCCCTGGACCCCAAGGTCTGGTCCCGCACCGTCACCCGTACGCCCGAAGGTGTCGTCAGTACGGGCGGCATCGAAGTGACGCGGCTCGCCGAGGAGTTCGGCACCCCGGCGTACTTCATCGACGAGGCCGACTTCCGCGCCCGCTGCCAGGCCTGGCGTGACGCCTTCGGCAGTGACGCCGATGTGTTCTACGCCGGCAAGGCGTTCCTTTCGCGGGCCGTCGTGCGGTGGCTGCACGAGGAGGGGCTCAACCTCGACGTGTGCAGCGGCGGCGAGCTCGCCACCGCCCTCGCCGCCGGCATGCCCGCCGAGCGCATCGCCTTCCATGGGAACAACAAGACCCCGGACGAGATCGAGAGGGCGATCGAGGCCGGCGTCGGACGCATCGTGCTCGACTCTTTCCAGGAGATCGTGCGCGTCGCGCACATCGCGGAGCGGCTCGGCAAGCGGCAGCGCGTGCAGATCCGCGTGACGGTGGGCGTCGAGGCGCACACCCACGAGTTCATCGCCACCGCGCACGAGGACCAGAAGTTCGGGATCGCGCTCGCGGGCGGGCAGGCCGCCGAGGCCGTTCGGCGTGCGCTCAAGCTCGATGGGCTCGAGCTGATCGGGATTCACTCCCACATCGGGTCGCAGATCTTCGACATGGCTGGGTTCGAGGTCTCTGCGCGGCGCGTTGTGCAGTTGCTCGCCGAGGTGCGGGACGAGCACGGTGTCGAGCTGCCCGAGATCGACCTCGGGGGCGGGCTCGGCATCGCGTACACCTCCGACGACGATCCCCGCGAGCCGCACGAGATCGCGAAGGCGCTGCACGAGATCGTCACGCGGGAGTGCGAGGCCGCGAATCTGCGGACGCCCCGCATCTCCGTGGAGCCCGGCCGCGCCATCGTCGGCCCGACCGCCTTCACGCTCTACGAGGTCGGCACCATCAAGCCCCTCGAGGGGCTCCGTACGTACGTGTCCGTGGACGGCGGCATGTCCGACAACATCCGTACCGCGCTGTACGACGCCGAGTACACCGTCGCCCTGGTCTCCCGCTCTTCCGACGCCGACCCGGTCCTGGTGCGCGTCGTCGGCAAGCACTGCGAGAGTGGGGACATCGTCGTACGGGATGCTTTCCTTCCGGCGGATCTCGCGCCCGGCGATCTGATCGCCGTGCCGGCGACCGGTGCGTACTGCCGCTCGATGGCGAGCAACTACAACCACGCTCTTCGCCCGCCCGTCGTCGCCGTCAGGGACGGTGAGGCGCGGGTGATCGTCCGGCGTGAGACGGAGGAAGATCTCCTGCGTCTCGACGTCGGATGACGGAGTAAGACAGAAAAGATGAAATACATGTCTCAGGATCCGGACAATGGACAGAAAGTCTGTTCCGGTGGGTGAGACTGGTTCCACCGTAGATGTAAAAGAAGTGAGGTCGGATGATGCGTACGCGTCCGCTGAAGGTGGCGCTGCTGGGCTGTGGAGTTGTCGGCTCAGAGGTGGCGCGCATCATGACGACGCACGCCGACGACCTCGCAGCCAGGATCGGCGCCCCGGTGGAGCTCGCCGGGGTCGCCGTCCGCCGGCCCTCCAAGGTGCGTGAGGGAATCGACCCGGAGCTCGTCACCACCGACGCGACCGCGCTGGTCAAGCGGGGTGACATTGACGTCATCGTCGAGGTGATCGGTGGTATCGAGCCCGCTCGGACCCTCATCACCACCGCCTTCGAGCACGGCGCCTCGGTCGTCTCCGCGAACAAGGCGCTCATCGCGCAGGACGGCGCCGCGCTGCACGCCACCGCCGCCGAGCACGGCCGGGATCTTTACTACGAGGCGGCCGTCGCCGGTGCCATTCCGCTCATCCGGCCGCTGCGCGAATCCCTCGCCGGTGACAAGGTCAACCGCGTCCTCGGCATCGTGAACGGGACCACCAACTTCATCCTCGATGCCATGGACACCACCGGTGCCGGCTATCAGGAAGCGCTCGACGAGGCCACCGCGCTCGGGTATGCCGAGGCCGATCCGACCGCCGACGTCGAAGGGTTCGACGCCGCCGCCAAGGCCGCGATCCTCGCCGGAATCGCGTTCCACACGCGCGTGCGGCTCGACGACGTGTACCGCGAGGGCATGACCGAGGTCACCGCCGCCGACTTCGCGTCCGCCAAACGCATGGGCTGCACCATCAAGCTCCTCGCTATCTGCGAGCGCGCCGCCGACGGCGGGTCCGTCACCGCGCGCGTGCACCCCGCGATGATCCCGCTCACCCACCCGCTGGCATCGGTGCGCGAGGCGTACAACGCCGTCTTCGTGGAAGCGGAGGCCGCCGGGCAGCTCATGTTCTACGGGCCCGGCGCGGGCGGCTCGCCCACCGCGTCCGCCGTGCTCGGCGACCTCGTCGCCGTCTGCCGCAACAAGCTCGCCGAAGCCACCGGGCCCGGCGACTCCGCGTACACCCAGCTGCCCGTGAGCTCTATGGGCGAGGTCGTCACGCGGTACCACATCAGCCTCGACGTGGCCGACAAGCCGGGTGTGCTCGCCCAGGTCGCGACGGTCTTCGCCGAGCACGGCGTATCGATCGATACGGTCCGTCAGACGGGCAAGGACGGCGAGGCCTCCCTCGTCGTCGTCACCCACCGCGCGCCCGACGCCGCCCTCAGCGGCACCGTCGAGGCGCTGCGCAATCTCGACACCGTGCGTGGTGTCGCCAGCATCATGCGGGTTGAAGGGGAGTAAGCAGCAATGACCCACCAGTGGCGCGGAATCATCGAGGAGTACCGGGACCGTCTTCCGGTCTCCGACACCACGCCGGTCGTGACGCTCGGCGAGGGCGGCACGCCGCTCGTGCCCGCACAGGTGCTCTCCGAGCGCACGGGCTGCGAGGTCCACCTCAAGGTCGAGGGCGCCAACCCCACCGGGTCCTTCAAGGACCGCGGCATGACCATGGCGATCACCAAGGCCAAGGAGGATGGCGCGAAGGCCGTCATCTGCGCCTCCACGGGCAACACGTCGGCGTCCGCCGCCGCCTATGCCGTACGCGCGGGAATGGTCTGCGCCGTCCTCGTGCCGCAGGGCAAGATCGCGCTCGGCAAGATGGGGCAGGCCCTCGTCTACGGTTCGAAGATCCTCCAGGTCGACGGCAACTTCGACGATTGCTTGAACCTCGCTCGAGGCCTGTCGGAGAACTACCCGGTGGCGCTGGTCAATTCGGTGAACCCGTTCCGCATCGAGGGCCAGAAGACCGCCTCGTTCGAGATCGTCGACGCCCTCGGCGACGCCCCCGACATCCACGTCCTTCCCGTCGGCAACGCCGGCAACATCACCGCCTACTGGAAGGGCTACAAGGAGTACGCGGCCGACTCGGTGTCGACCCGTACGCCCCGGATGTGGGGCTTCCAGGCCTCCGGCTCCGCGCCCATCGTGCGCGGCGAGGTCGTCAAGGACCCGTCGACGATCGCCACCGCGATTCGCATCGGCAACCCCGCCTCGTGGCAGTACGCCCTCGACGCGCGCGACGAGTCGGACGGCTTCATCGACGAGGTGACGGACCGTGAGATCCTGCGCGCCTACAAGCTGTTGGCGTCCCAGGAGGGTGTCTTCGTGGAGCCCGCGTCGGCCGCCTCGGTCGCCGGTCTGCTGAAGGCCGCCGAGCAGGGCAAGGTCGACAAGGGGCAGCGCATCGTCTGCACCGTCACCGGAAACGGCCTCAAGGACCCGGACTGGGCCGTCGCGGGCGCCCCGCAGCCGGTCACCGTCCCGGTCGACGCGGCCGCCGCCGCCGAGCGCCTCGGCCTGGCGTGACCGGCCCCGGTCCCGCGTAACGGCAGACAAAACCCGCGACTCCGTACAGGGGGTGGCACAGGGGGCTTACGACACGCATCGTGCGCCTCCTGTGCGCCCTATGTCGCCACAGAACCTTCCTTCGATAGGCTGTACCGAACCCGCCCCGCCGCATATGCCGCGGTGCCGCCGTTGTCGCGGCCTTCGGGTGTTCCGTACATGTGGCACGTACCGAAAATACGCAGCCTTAAAAACACGCAGCTCAAGGAGAGTCATCGAGCGATGGCCGGTCCCGCGTTCCGCGCCGCCGCCGTCCGGGTGCGCACCCCCGCCACCAGCGCCAACCTCGGCCCGGGCTTCGACGCCTTCGGCCTGTCGCTGGCTCTGTACGACGACGTCGTCGTCCGGGTGGCCGACTCCGGCTTGCACATCGACATCGCAGGGGAGGGCAGCGACAACCTCCCGCGCGACGAGTCGCATCTGCTCGTACGATCCCTGCGTACCGCCTTCGACCTGCTCGGCGGACAGCCGCGCGGACTCGAGATCGTCTGCGCCAACCGCATCCCGCACGGCCGCGGCCTCGGCTCGTCGTCCGCCGCGATCTGCGCCGGCATCGTCGCCGCGCGCGCCGTGACGATAGGCGGCGAAGCGCGTCTCGACGACGCCGCTCTGCTGGAGCTGGCCACCGAGATCGAGGGCCACCCCGACAACGTCGCCGCCTGTCTCCTCGGCGGCTTCACGCTCTCCTGGATGGATGGGGGAACGGGACGGGCCATCCGGATGGAACCCGCCGGGTCCATCGTTCCGGTGGTTTTCGTACCGGGAAAGCCCGTGCTCACCGAGATGGCCCGCGGCCTCCTGCCGCGCACCGTTCCGCACGTCGACGCGGCCGCCAACGCGGGCCGGGCGGCCCTGCTCGTCGAGGCCCTGACCAGGCGCCCCGAGCTGCTGCTGCCCGCCACGGAGGACCGGCTGCACCAGGAGTACCGCGCCCCGGCCATGCCGGAGAGCGCCGCCCTGGTGGAACGGCTGCGCGCCGACGGCGTGCCGGCCGTGATCTCCGGCGCGGGCCCCACGGTCCTCGCGCTGGCCGAAGACAGTGCGGCCGACAAGGTCGCACGCCTGGCGGGGGAGGGCTGGGCGGCCAACCGCCTGGCGCTCGACGCCACGGGTACGAGCGTGTTGCCGCTCGCGCCCTGAAAGCAGTGGACGAAGGGATTCGGGGTGTCCCGATCCTGAGAGGGGGAATGTTTGTTGGATCCGGTAGTGTTAATCTCAAGTCTGCACCCGACCTCACCATGGCGAGGTGCTTTGTGTCCCCGTCCGGGACAACCATTCTTCCGGGAGCCTCCCAAACTGCTTTGTGCCCCGCACTGAGCGGTCCTGAGCACGCTCCGGAACCGGCGTGACCGAGCCGGGTGACACCGCACATCAGTGGCACCGCACCGGGACTCGCCATCACCAATGAATTCTTCCGCCGCGTTGGCGGACCACCGCCCCGGCACGGTCCACAGAATGCAAGGACCGACAGCCGGACAGCACAACCGGTCGCCGAGCCAGACAGGCCGACGTCCGCTCCAGGGAAGGACCCTTCGTGAGCGACACCACCGATCTGATGGGCGTGACTGCCGACACGCCCGCCACGGACGCCTCCGCGGCGCCTGCCACCGGTGCTTCGGCCGGGTCCCGGCGGCGCCGCGGCACCGGCCTTGAGGGCATGGTGCTGGCGGAACTGCAGCAGGTCGCATCGGGCCTTGGAATCAAGGGCACCGGGCGCATGCGCAAGAGCCAGCTGATCGAGGTCATCAAGGAGGCGCAGGCAGGGGGCGGAGCCCCGGCGAAGAGCGCCGCGGCTTCCGGTGAGACCACCGAGACCAAGCCCAAGCGCCGGGCCACCTCGAAGGCCCGCACGGGCGAGGACGCCGCGGAGCCCGCCGCCAAGGCGAGCGCTTCCGCCAAGTCCGACACCGCCAAGGCCGGCAAGTCCGACGACGCCAAGGGCGACAAGGCCGCCGGCCAGCAGCAGATCGACATCCCCGGCCAGCCCGCCGGAAGCCCCGCCCGCTCCGGCGACGCCGAGCGTGGGGCAGAGGACCAGCCGGCCGGCGAGCGCCGCCGGCGCCGGGCCACCGCCGACGCGGGCAGCCCGGAGACCGTCACCGCCGAGGCAAAGACCGAGGCCAAGGGCGACGGATCCGGCGACAAGGGCGGCGACAGCTCCGGTGACGGCGCCGAGGGCCGCCGCGACCGCCGTGACCGGCAGGGCCGCGGCCGCGACCGCGACCGCCGTGGCAACAAGGGCGACGACCAGCAGGGTGGCGGCCAGCAGGGTGGCGGCCGTCAGGACCGCCAGGACCGTCAGCAGCAGGGCGGCGGCCGTCAGGACCGACAGGACCGCCAGGACCGTCAGCGTGACAACGGTCCGCAGGATGACGGCTACGACGACGACGGGAGCGGCCGCCGTGGCCGTCGCGGGCGCTACCGCGACCGCCGTGGCCGTCGCGGCCGCGACGAGCAGGGCTTCGGCAACGAGCCGCAGGTCTCCGACGACGACGTCCTGATCCCCGTCGCGGGCATCCTGGACATCCTCGACAACTACGCGTTCATCCGTACGTCGGGCTACCTCCCGGGCCCCAACGACGTGTACGTGTCGCTGGCCCAGGTCCGCAAGAACGGCCTGCGCAAGGGCGACCACGTCACCGGCGCGGTCCGCCAGCCCAAGGACGGCGAGCGCCGCGAGAAGTTCAACGCGCTCGTGCGCCTCGACTCGGTCAACGGCATGGCGCCCGAATCCGGGCGCGGGCGACCGGAGTTCAACAAGCTGACGCCCCTTTACCCGCAGGACCGGCTCCGCCTGGAGACCGACCCGGGCGTGCTCACCACCCGCATCATCGACCTCGTCGCGCCCATCGGTAAGGGTCAGCGCGGTCTGATCGTGGCCCCGCCGAAGACCGGCAAGACCATGATCATGCAGGCGATCGCCAACGCGATCACGCACAACAACCCCGAGTGCCACCTGATGGTCGTCCTGGTCGACGAGCGTCCGGAAGAGGTCACCGACATGCAGCGGTCGGTGAAGGGCGAGGTCATCTCCTCGACCTTCGACCGCCCCGCCGAGGACCACACCACGGTCGCCGAGCTCGCCATCGAGCGCGCCAAGCGCCTGGTGGAGCTGGGTCACGACGTCGTCGTGCTGCTCGACTCGATCACGCGTCTGGGCCGTGCGTACAACCTCGCCGCCCCGGCCTCCGGCCGCATCCTGTCCGGTGGTGTCGACTCGACGGCCCTCTACCCGCCGAAGCGCTTCTTCGGTGCCGCGCGCAACATCGAGGACGGCGGCTCGCTGACCATCATGGCCACCGCGCTCGTCGACACCGGCTCGCGCATGGACGAGGTGATCTTCGAGGAGTTCAAGGGCACGGGCAACCTCGAGCTCAAGCTGGACCGCAGGCTCTCCGACAAGCGGATCTTCCCGGCGGTGGACGTCGACTCGTCCAGCACCCGCAAGGAAGAGATCCTGCTCGGCAGCGACGAGCTCGCCATCACCTGGAAGCTGCGCCGCGTGCTGCACGCGCTCGACCAGCAGCAGGCGATCGAGCTGCTCCTCGACAAGATGAAGCAGACGAAGTCGAACGCCGAGTTCCTGCTGCAGATCCAGAAGACGACCCCGACGCCGGGCAACGGCAACGACTAATCGTCCTCAGTCGTCCTCAGCGGTCCGAAAGCCGCCCCGTCACAGGAGTGACGGGGCGGCTTTCGCGTTGTCCGCCGTGACCGGAGCGAGACCTTGGCCACACGCCTAAGAGATTCTCACGGTCACGGGCGGTAGCGCCGCTCGCCATGAAAGCGCAGGTGAAAGCCCAAAAGCGGAAACCCGATGCGCACATTGCGTAGCGGTCGGTACCCGGGGCGCACACAGGCCGTCGTGCAACCCTTCTTTCGGCTTTTCCGTCTGACAAGTGACGGAAAACCACGCCTGGCCCTGAAAGCAGGGGGTAACCGACCGACGAGGACTGAGGAGCGCATGACTGACGAGAGCAGGGCCGCCGACGCGCCCAAGCGAGGCAAGCGCGGCCGCCGGCGCAAGCCACGCAGCACGCGCAAGAAGGTGCTCGTCGTCACGGCCTGGACCGCCGCGGGTGTGGCCGTCCTCGGAGGCACCGGCCTCGGCTACGTCTACTTCAAGCTCAACGGCAACATCAAGGGCGTCGACATCAACGCCGCGCTCGGCACGGACCGCCCCATGGATGTCGACAACGGCTCCCAGGACATCCTCGTCCTCGGCTCCGACTCGCGCTCCGGCGACAACGCCAAGTACGGCAAGGACGAGGGCGCCGCCCGCTCGGACACCGCGATGATCGTCCACGTCTACAAGGGCCACAAGACGGCCAGCGTCGTCTCCATACCCCGCGACACCCTCATATCCCGGCCCGCGTGCAAGACGGGCGACGGCAAGTCGGACCCCGGCGGGCAGCGGCAGATGTTCAACACGGCGTACGAGGTCGGCGGCCCCGCCTGCGCCGTCAAGACCGTCGAGAAGATGTCCGGCATCCGGATGGACCACTACGTAGAGGTCGATTTCACGGGCTTCAAGAAGCTCATCGACACCCTCGGCGGCGTCGACATCACCACCAAGAAGGCCATCCACGACAAGGACAGCCACCTCGACCTGGACGCCGGCACCCACACGCTCGACGGCGAACAGGCACTCGGCCTGGTCCGCACCCGGCACGGCGTCGGCGACGGCAGCGACCTCGGCCGCATCCAGCTCCAGCAGGCCTTCATCAAGGCCCTCCTCGACCAGGTCAAAGACGTCGGCGTCTTCAGCAACCCCAAGAAGCTGTACGACCTGGCGAACGACGCGACCAGCGCCATCACCACCGACTCCGACCTGAACGACGTCAAGAGCCTCGCGAGCTTCGCGAACGGCCTCAAGGGCATCGGCGCGGGCGACATGAAGATGGTCACGCTGCCCATCCAGTACGACCCGAACGACCTGAACCGCGTCCTGCCCCTGGAGGAGGCCGACCAGGAGGTCTGGGACGCCCTCAGGGCCGACAAGGCCATACCCAAGTCCGCCACCGAGAAGTCGGCGGGCGACAAGGGCGACGCGGGCGACGTGGTCACCAGCCACTGACCCGGCCACTGTCCCGGCTGCGCACCCGCCAGGAATAGAACGGCACCTACCCCGGTTTTGGGAGATACGGCCTGTCCTGGCAGACTGGTACGTCGGCCCCGGTTCACGTACGAGCAATCCGCACGTACGACCCGGCGCCCTCCCGAAACTAGGAGACACCTTGAAGCGCGACATCCACCCCGAGTACGTCGAGACCCAGGTCAGCTGCACCTGCGGTGCGTCGTTCACCACCCGCAGCACGATCTCCAGCGGCACCGTCCGCGCCGAGGTCTGCTCCGAGTGCCACCCGTTCTACACGGGCAAGCAGAAGATCCTCGACACCGGTGGCCGCGTGGCCCGCTTCGAGGCCCGCTTCGGCAAGGCTGCAGGCGCCAACAAGTAGCGAGCCACTGCGCCGGTCATCGGCCGCCCTCGGGAGGGGGTGGCCGGGACCGGCGCTTTTGCCGTCCCGCAGCCAATTCGCGTAGAACGCTCGCGTAGAACCTTCGCGCAGAAACCCAGGAGCCCCCGATGTTCGAGGCGGTCGAGGAACTGATCGGTGAACACGCCGATCTCGAGGAGAAGCTCGCAGACCCGTCGGTCCACGCCGACCAGGCCAATGCGCGCAAGCTCAACAAGCGCTATGCCGAGCTGACCCCGATCGTCGCGACATACCGCTCCTGGAAGCAGACCGGGGACGACATCGAGACCGCGCGCGAGTACGCCGCCGCCGACCCCGACTTCGCCGCCGAGCTCAAGGACCTGGAGCGCCAGCGCGAGGCGCTCACCGAGAAGCTGCGGCTGCTCCTCGTGCCCCGGGACCCGTCCGACGACAAGGACGTCATCCTGGAGATCAAGGCGGGCGCGGGCGGCGACGAGTCGGCCCTGTTCGCCGGTGACCTCCTGCGCATGTACCTGCGGTACGCGGAGCGCGTCGGCTGGAAGACCGAGATCATCGACTCCACCGAGTCCGAGCTGGGCGGCTACAAGGACGTCCAGGTCGCCGTGAAGACCAAGGGCGGCCAGGGCGCCACCGAGCCGGGCCAGGGCGTCTGGGCGCGGCTGAAGTACGAGGGCGGGGTGCACCGTGTGCAGCGCGTGCCCTCCACCGAGTCCCAGGGCCGCATCCACACCTCCGCGGCCGGTGTCCTGGTGACGCCCGAGGCCGAGGAGATCGACGTCGAGATCCACGCGAACGACCTGCGGATCGACGTCTACCGCTCCTCCGGGCCCGGCGGCCAGTCCGTCAACACCACCGACTCCGCGGTGCGCATCACGCACCTGCCCACCGGAGTCGTCGCCTCCTGCCAGAACGAGAAGAGCCAGCTGCAGAACAAGGAGCAGGCGATGCGTATTCTGCGCTCCAGGCTCCTCGCGGCGGCCCAGGAAGAGGCGGAGAGCAAGGCCGCGGACGCCCGCCGCAGCCAGGTCCGCACCGTCGACCGCTCCGAGAAGATCCGTACGTACAACTTCCCGGAAAACCGGATCTCGGACCACCGCGTCGGCTTCAAGGCGTACAACTTGGACCAGGTGCTCGACGGAGAGCTCGACCCGGTCATCCAGGCCTGCGTCGACGCGGACTCCGCCGCCAAGCTCGCCGCGGCGTAAGGCCACGTAAAGCCACGTAAGGCACCCCTGTACGACCCTTCACGACCCGCCCCGGAGGACCAGCGTGAACCTGCTGCTCGCGGAAGTGGCCCAGGCCACCCAGCGGCTGGCCGACGCCGGCGTGCCCTCGCCGCGCAACGACGCGGAGGAGCTCGCCGCCTTCGTGCACGGCGTGAAGCGGGGCGAGCTGCACTCCGTCAAGAACGCCGACTTCGACGCCCGCTACTGGGAGACCGTCGCGCGCCGCGAGGCCCGCGAGCCGCTGCAGCACATCACGGGGCGGGCCTTCTTCCGCTACCTGGAGCTGCAGGTCGGCCCCGGCGTCTTCGTGCCGCGCCCGGAGACCGAGTCCGTCGTCGGCTGGGCCATAGACGCCGTCCGCGCGATGGACGTCGTCGAGCCGCTCATCGTCGACCTGTGCACCGGCTCCGGCGCCATCGCGCTCGCCATGGCCCAGGAGGTCCCGCGCTCGCGCGTGCACGCCGTGGAGCTGTCCGAGGACGCCCTCAAATGGACGCGGAAGAACGTCGAGGGGTCCAGGGTCAAGCTCCGCCAGGGAGACGCCAGGGACGCCTTCCCGGAGCTCGACGGGCAGGTCGACCTCGTGATCTCCAACCCGCCGTACATCCCGCTCACCGAATGGGAGTACGTCGCACCCGAAGCCCGCGACTACGACCCCGAACTCGCCCTCTTCTCCGGCGAGGACGGCCTCGAGCTGATCCGCGGCATCGAGCGCACCGCCCACCGGCTGCTGCGCCCCGGCGGCGTCGTCGTCATCGAGCACGCCGACACCCAGGGCGGCCAGGTCCCATGGATCTTCACCGAGGAGCGGGGCTGGGCCGACGCGGCCGACCACCCCGACCTCAACAACCGCCCGCGCTTCGCGACCGCCCGCAAGGCGATGCCGTGACGACCCAGATCATCAGTGTCAGCTTTTCAGTGAGGAGTCCGGACTAATGGCACGGCGATACGACACCAACGACGCGACCGACCGTACGACCGGTCTGCGCGAGGCCGCGTCCGCCGTCCGCCGTGGCGAGCTGGTCGTGCTGCCCACCGACACCGTCTACGGCATCGGCGCCGACGCCTTCACCCCGGAGGCGTGCTCCGACCTGCTGGACGCCAAGGGCCGCGGCCGCAACATGCCGACGCCCGTCCTGATCGGCTCGCCGAACACCCTGCACGGCCTGGTCACCGACTTCTCCGAGATGGCCTGGGAGCTCGTCGACGCGTTCTGGCCGGGCGCCCTCACCCTCGTCGCCAAGCAGCAGCCGTCCCTCCAGTGGGACCTCGGCGACACCCGCGGCACGGTCGCCATCCGCATGCCGCTGCACCCCGTCGCCATCGAACTGCTCACCGAGGTCGGCCCCATGGCCGTCTCCTCGGCGAACCTCACGGGCCACCCCGCCCCCGAGGACTGCGACGCCGCACAGGAGATGCTCGGCGACTCCGTCTCCGTGTACCTGGACGGCGGCCCGACCCCCGGCATCGTCCCGTCGTCGATCGTCGACGTCACGGGCAAGGTGCCGGTGCTGCTGCGCGCGGGTGCGCTGACCGCGGACGAGCTGCGCAAGGTGGTACCCGACCTCGAGGTGGCGAATTGACAGCCCCTGAGACGGGGCGTGGCATAGCGGGCTTCCCGGGCTCTGCGGACGCCTTCCGCATCCTCCACGTCAGCACCGGCAACGTGTGCCGCTCGCCGATCACCGAGCGGCTGACCAGGCATGCCCTGGCCGACCGCCTCGGCGACCCGCTCACCGGCGGCCTCATCGTCGAGAGCGCGGGCACCTGGGGCCACGAGGGTGCCCCCATGGAGACCAACGCCGAGACGGTCCTCGCCGACTTCGGCGCGGACGCCAGCGGCTTCATGGGGCGCGAGCTCCTCGACGACCACGTCATCCGCGCCGACCTCGTCCTGACCGCGACCCGCGACCACCGGGCACAGGTCATCTCGATGGGCCACTCGGCGGGCCTGCGCACCTTCACGCTCAAGGAGTTCACGCGGCTCGTGCGCGCCATAGACCCGACGACGCTGCCCGAGCCGGACGGCAACGGCGTGGTGGAGCGCGCCCGCGCCCTGGTGCGGGCCGCGGCCGCGCTGCGCGGCTGGCTCCTGGCGCCGAACGTGGAGGCCGACGAGGTGTACGACCCGTACGGGGCGCCCCTGCCGTTCTTCCGTTCGGTGGGCGACGAGATCAACCAGGCGCTCGACCCCGTGGTGACGGCGCTGACCGGGGTGCCCGCGCACATGTAGCGGCCTACATTGGATCTGAGGTCACCCCCGCACGGCCCCGGAGCCCACGATGTCGCTCAGCACGGTCAGCACCGCCCCCTCCGCACCCACCGTCCCTACGGCGTTCACGGATCTCGAAGGGCTGCGCAGGCAGGACCCCGAGCTCGCCGAGGTCCTCA
Source organism: Streptomyces sp. NPDC093510 (assembly GCF_040683555.1). NCBI lineage: Bacteria > Bacillati > Actinomycetota > Actinomycetes > Kitasatosporales > Streptomycetaceae > Streptomyces > Streptomyces sp. NPDC093510. Next base: position 48,429 of record NZ_JBFBEE010000009.1, on the reverse strand, counting down.
TGGGGGAGGTGGCCCGGCAGTCCGACGCGCTGCAGCTGATCGCCGCCGAGAACTTCACCTCGCCCGCCGTCCTCACCGCCCTCGGTTCGCCGCTCGCCAACAAGTACGCCGAGGGCTACCCCGGCGCGCGCCACCACGGCGGCTGCGAACTGGTCGACATCGCCGAGCGGATCGCCGTCGACCGCGCCAAGGCCCTGTTCGGCGCCGAGCACGCCAACGTGCAGGCGCACTCCGGATCGTCCGCCGTCCTCGCCGCGTACGCCGCGCTGCTGCGGCCCGGCGACACGGTCCTGGCGATGGGCCTGCCGTACGGCGGCCACCTCACGCACGGCTCACCCGCGAACTTCTCCGGCAGATGGTTCGACTTCGTCGGCTACGGCGTGGACCCCGAGAGCGGCCTGCTCGACTACGACCAGGTGCACGCCCTCGCCCGTTCGCACCAGCCCAAGGCCATCGTGTGCGGCTCCATCTCCTACCCGCGGCACATCGACTACGCGGCGTTCCGCGAGATCGCCGACGACGTGGGCGCCTACCTCATCGCCGACGCCGCGCACCCCATGGGGCTGATCGCCGGGGGAGCGGCGCCCAGCCCGGTGCCGTACGCCGACATCGTCTGCGCGACCACGCACAAGGTCCTGCGCGGCCCCCGGGGCGGCCTCCTGCTGTGCGGGAGCGACCTCGCGGAACGGATCGACCGCGCCGTCTTCCCGTTCACGCAGGGCGGCGCACAGATGCACACGATCGCCGCCAAGGCCGTGGCATTCGGCGAGGCGGCCGCACCGGCCTTCACGGGGTACGCCCATCAGGTGGTCGAGAACGCGCGCATCCTGGCACAGGCACTGGCCACAGCCGGCTTCGCGATCACCACCGGCGGCACGGACACCCATCTGGTTCTGGCCGATCCCACACCCCTCGGAGTGGACGCGCGGACCGCCCGCGGCAGGCTCGCGGCGGCCGGGATCTACCTCGACACCTGCGCCCTGCCGCACGGCGATGCGCGCGGCCTGCGCCTTGGAACGGCCGCTGTCACAACCCAGGGCATGGGCGGCCCGGAGCTGGCGCGCATCGCGGGACTGCTGGTCGAAGCGGTGCGTGAGGACTCGAACGTACGAGAAGAGGTACGCGAACTGGTGGGAAGATTTCCGCCGTACCCGGCCTAGCACGGGACGGGCGCGTCAGGGACGGACAGGTACTCGTGCAACCATCGTCGCTACCCGGAAGTCCCCAACCGTATGCGCACAAAGCTAGGGTGTGGGGCTGTGATGGCCAGCGAGACCTGTGGGGAAGCCCGTGCGTGAATACCTGCTGACGCTCTGCATCACGGCTGCGGTGACTTACCTGCTGACCGGCCCGGTGCGGAAGTTCGCGATCGTGGCCGGTGCCATGCCGGAGATCCGCGCTCGTGACGTGCACCGGGAGCCCACGCCCCGGCTCGGCGGGATCGCGATGTTCTTCGGTCTCTGCGCGGGACTGCTGGTCGCCGACCACCTGCCGAACCTGAACACGGTCTTCGAGAACTCCAACGAGCCGCGCGCGCTGCTCTCAGGGGCGGCGCTGATCTGGCTGATCGGCGTCCTGGACGACAAGTTCGAGATCGACGCGCTGATCAAGCTCGGCGGCCAGATGATCGCCGCGGGCGTCATGGTCATGCAGGGCCTGACGATCCTGTGGATTCCGGTCCCCGGCGTCGGCACGGTCTCGCTCACCTCAGGCCAGGGCACCCTGCTCACCGTCGCGCTCGTCGTCATCACCATCAACGCCGTCAACTTCGTCGACGGTCTCGACGGCCTCGCGGCGGGCATGGTGTGCATCGCGTCGGCGGCGTCCTTCATGTACGCCTACCGCATCTGGTACGGCTACGGCATCGAGGCCGCGGCCCCCGCCACGCTCTTCGCCGCCATCCTCATGGGCATGTGCCTCGGCTTCCTGCCGCACAACATGCACCCGGCCCGGATCTTCATGGGCGACTCGGGCTCGATGCTCATCGGACTCGTCCTCGCGGCGGGCGCGATCTCCGTCACCGGTCAGGTCGACCCGGCCGCGATGAAGCTGAACTTCGGCGGCGGCCGCGATGCCACGCACGCGATGCTGCCGGTCTTCATCCCGCTCCTGATGCCGCTGACGATCATCGCGATCCCCTTCGCGGACCTGGTTCTCGCGATCGTCCGGCGCACCTGGAACGGCAAGTCCCCGTTCGCCGCGGACCGCGGCCACCTCCACCACCGGCTCCTGGAGATCGGCCACTCGCACAGCCGCGCGGTGCTGATCATGTACTTCTGGTCGGCGCTCATCGCCTTCGGCACCGTCGCGTACTCGGTGCACTCGACGAGCATGTGGATCCTGCTCCTGATCGTCGCGCTCAGCGGGCTCGGGCTCGTCCTGCTCCTGCTGCCGCGCTTCACCCCGCGCACGCCGCGGTGGGCGGAGGCCTTCGTGCCGCCGCGCTACCGCCGTCGCCGGGGCATGGCGGGGACGGACGCCCAGGAGGCGTCGTACGAGGGTTGTGAGGGCTCGGAACCGAAGACTCCGGTCGCCGCGGGCGTCAACGGAGCGACCGCGATCGGCGCCCGCTCGCGGTTCGAGGAGCGACGGGAAGCCGAGACGTCACGTTGACGCCCGATCCTAAACCGCCCCATTACCAGACAATTTGGCCCGCTGAGTGCACAGACGCGCGGATTACTTCTCATGTGTGACAGTGGGCACACCAAGCAGGTAAAGACCTCATCAAATAGTTTGTGATACGGTTCACGAGATCCCGGGACAGAGCCGAAGGACCGTAGTGCGACGGTCCATTGGCCCGAGGGCCCCTCTCGACCCGGGTCTACGCTCGTCCATGACGACACCCTGCCCCCATCAGTAAGCGGAGCTGCCGCCATGCCGTCTCAAGACACCCGAACTCTCCTTCAGTCCGCTGTGCCCACAGCTGCCGTCGGCGCGATCGTCGCCGCAGTCAGTGCCGTGGTGGCCGGCGGAAAGGGGGCCATCGGGGCTGTCGTCGGCACCCTGGTCGTCATCGCCTTCATGGGGCTCGGTCTCTTCGTCCTGCAGCGGACGGCAAAATCGCTTCCGCAGCTGTTCCAGGCGATGGGCATGATGCTTTATGTCGCCCAACTCCTGCTGCTGCTTGTCTTCATGGGCCTGTTCAAGGACACGGATCTCTTCAATCCGAGGGCCTTCGCGGCCGCGCTTGTGGCGGCGACCATCGTGTGGATGGCCGCACAGGCCCGCGCGCACATGAAGGCCAAGATCCTTTATGTCGAGCCTGACTCGGATAAGAGCGAGAAGCAGGAGAAGTCGGGGTCCCCGCAGTGAAGGGTAGGGGCGGGATAAATGCCCGTTCGAGATGCTGCTATCGTCCGGTGCCAACTGCGGCACTGCTGGCGCGGGCATCTGAGCTGACGCCTGCACGATCGCGAGGCTCGATGCCTGAACGCCGCTCACACTTCCGAAACACCAGTCCGGTGCCGAACCGCGGCCGCGTGCCGCGCCGACACGACAACGAGGTTGCCGTACCTATGCGTCACGCCGAAGGAGCCCGCGGTGAGTGCTGACCAAACTGAGCTCGCCTTTGACTGGAGCTGTCGGATCATGTCCGACAACGGCTGTGGCTTCCCGGCTCCGGGTCTGCACTCGTTCCTCTTCAAGCCGATCTTCACCGTCGGCGGGTTCGAGTTCAACAAGGTCATGCTGCTCGCCCTGCTGACCACGTTCGTCGTAGTCACCTTCTTCTACGTGGCGTTCGGCAAGGCCAAGCTGGTCCCGGGCAAGCTGCAGATGATGGGCGAGGCCGGCTACGACTTCGTACGCCGCGGCATCGTCTACGAGACGATGGGCAAGAAGGACGGCGAGAAGTACGTCCCGCTCATGGTCTCGCTGTTCTTCTTCATCTGGATCATGAACATCTGGTCCGTGATCCCGCTGACCCAGTTCCCGGTCTCGTCGATCATCGCCTACCCGGCGGTGCTGGCGGCCGTCGTCTACCTGGTGTGGGTCCCCCTCACATTCAAGAAGCACGGCTTCGTGGGTGGCTGGAAGAACATCACCGGTTTCGACAACTCGCTCGGCCCGATCAAGTGGCTCGTGTCGTTCATCGAGTTCTTCTCGAACCTGCTCGTGCGCCCCTTCACGCACGCGGTGCGACTCTTCGCCAACATGTTCGCCGGTCACCTGATGCTGGTGATGTTCACCGTCGCCTCCTGGTACCTGCTGAACAGCTTCCTGATCCCGGCCGCCGGTGTCTCCTTCGTGATGACCATGGCCATGATCGTCTTCGAGCTTTTCGTGCAGGCCGTCCAGGCGTACGTCTTCGTGCTCCTCGCCTGCTCGTACATCCAGGGCGCTCTCGCCGAGCACCACTGACCGCCCTCCCCGCAACCCCCTAAGCGCCCGGTGGCCAACCCCCACCGGTCCATGAAAGAGAAGGAAGTAACGGCATGTCCGCGACTCTCGAACTCGCCGCCGTCACCGGAGACCTCAAGGCTCTCGGTTCCATCGGCTACGGTCTCGCCGCGATCGGCCCCGGCATCGGCGTCGGCATTGTCTTCGGTAAGGGCACCGAGGCTCTCGCTCGTCAGCCCGAAGCTGCCGGCCTGATCCGTGCCAACCAGATCCTCGGCTTCGCCTTCTGTGAGGCGCTCGCCCTCATCGGCATCGTCATGCCGTTCGTCTACAGCTCCTGATCGCCGAAGACGACTAGCACCCTTCGACGAAAGGCATTGATGTGATCGCCAACCTGGTTCAGCTGGCGGCCGAGGAAGAGCAGAACCCGCTCATCCCGCCGGGCCCCGAGCTGCTCGTCGGCGCCATCGCCTTCGCCATCGTCTTCTTCTTCTTCTGGAAGAAGCTCCTCCCGAACATCAACAAGGTTCTGGAAGAGCGCCGGGAGGCGATCGAAGGCGGTATCGAGAAGGCCGAGGCCGCTCAGACCGAGGCCCAGAGCGTCCTTGAGCAGTACAAGGCTCAGCTCGCCGAGGCCCGGCACGAGGCCGCGCGTCTGCGCCAGGAGGCGCAGGAGCAGGGCGCCACGCTCATCGCCGAGATGCGGGCCGAGGGCCAGCGTCAGCGCGAGGAGATCGTCGCCGCCGGTCACGCCCAGATCGAGGCCGACCGCAAGGCCGCCGCGCAGTCGCTGCGTCAGGACGTGGGCCAGCTGGCCACCGACCTGGCCGGCAAGCTCGTCGGCGAGTCCCTCGAGGACTCCGCACGCCAGAGCCGCACCATCGACCGCTTCCTCGACGAGCTCGAGGAGAAGGCCGAGGCTGCTCGATGACAGCGCACGGAGCGAGCCGCGAGGCACTGGCCGCCGCGCGCGAGCGTCTCGACGCGCTGACGGACAGCACCTCGGTCGACGCCAAGCAGCTCGCGGACGAGCTCGCCGCGGTCACCGCGCTGTTCAGCCGCGAGGTCTCGCTGCGCCGGGTCCTGACCGACCCGTCGCAGTCCGGTGAGGCCAAGGCCGAGCTTGCGGGACGCCTGCTGTCCGGCCAGGTGGGCGGCGCGACCGCCGACCTGGTGGCCGGCATGGTCCGCTCGCGCTGGTCGCAGTCGCGTGACCTGGTGGACGCCCTCGAGGAGCTCGCCGACCTCGCCGACCTGACCGGTGCGCAGAAGGCCGGCGCCCTGGACAACGTCGAGGACGAGCTCTTCCGGTTCGGCCGGATCGTCTCTTCCAGCACGGGCCTGCGGGCCGCGCTGACCGACCGCGCCGCGACGGGCACGGCCAAGAGCGAGCTGCTGCGCAGCCTGCTCGGGGGTCGCGCCGAGGACGTCACGGAGCGTCTGGTCGAGCGCCTCGTCACCGCGCCGCGTGGACGTAGCCTGGAAGAGGGACTCGAGTCCCTCTCCAAGCTGGCCGCCGACCGCCGCAACCGCATGGTCGCCGTCGTCACTTCCGCCGTTCCGCTCTCGGACCAGCAGAAGCAGCGTCTCGGCGCCGTCCTGGCCAAGGTGTACGGACGCCCGATGCACCTCAACCTCGACGTGGACCCCACGGTCCTCGGCGGGATCAGGGTCCAGGTGGGCGACGAGGTCATCAACGGCTCCATCGCGGACCGCATCGAGGAAGCCGGCCGCCGCGTGGCCGGTCAGTAAGACAAGAAGCACGACCTACGGCCCTAGTTGGGCCGTGCAGAGGATTCCTGGGGGCTGACCCCAGACCCCCCAAGAAAACTTCGGGCCCAACAAGGAGAGCAGGGAACCCAGATGGCGGAGCTCACGATCCGGCCGGAGGAGATCCGGGACGCGCTGGAGAACTTTGTCCAGGCGTACAAGCCGGACGCGGCCTCGCGCGAGGAGGTCGGTACGGTCACCGTCGCCGGCGACGGTATTGCCAAGGTCGAGGGCCTGCCCTCGGCGATGGCGAACGAGCTGCTGAAGTTCGAGGACGGAACCCTCGGTCTCGCGCTGAACCTGGAAGAGCGCGAGATCGGCGCCGTCGTCCTCGGCGAGTTCAGCGGTATCGAGGAGGGCCAGCCGGTGCAGCGCACCGGTGAGGTGCTCTCCGTCGCCGTGGGCGAGGGCTACCTCGGCCGCGTCGTCGACCCTCTCGGCACCCCGATCGACGGCCTCGGCGAGATCGAGACCAGCGGGCGTCGCGCCCTTGAGCTGCAGGCCCCCACGGTCATGCAGCGCAAGTCGGTGCACGAGCCGATGGAGACCGGCTACAAGGCCGTCGACGCGATGACCCCGATCGGCCGTGGCCAGCGTCAGCTGATCATTGGTGACCGCCAGACCGGCAAGACCGCCCTGGCCGTCGACACGATCATCAACCAGCGCGACAACTGGCGCACGGGCGACGTGAACAAGCAGGTGCGCTGCATCTACGTCGCCATCGGTCAGAAGGGCTCCACCATCGCCTCCGTGCGCGGTGCCCTCGAAGAGGCCGGCGCGCTGGAGTACACGACCATCGTCGCCGCCCCGGCGTCCGACCCGGCGGGCTTCAAGTACCTGGCGCCCTACACCGGTTCGGCCATCGGCCAGCAGTGGATGTACGAGGGCAAGCACGTCCTCATCATCTTCGACGACCTCTCGAAGCAGGCCGACGCCTACCGCGCCGTGTCCCTGCTGCTCCGCCGCCCGCCGGGGCGCGAGGCCTACCCGGGTGACGTCTTCTACCTGCACTCGCGTCTGCTCGAGCGCTGCGCGAAGCTCTCGGACGAGCTGGGCAAGGGCTCGATGACCGGTCTGCCGATCGTCGAGACCAAGGCGAACGACGTGTCGGCGTTCATCCCGACCAACGTCATCTCCATCACCGACGGCCAGTGCTTCCTGGAGTCGGACCTCTTCAACGCCGGTCAGCGCCCCGCGCTGAACGTCGGTATCTCCGTCTCCCGAGTCGGTGGTTCCGCGCAGCACAAGGCGATGAAGCAGGTTTCCGGCCGTCTGCGCGTGGACCTCGCCCAGTTCCGTGAGCTGGAGGCGTTCGCCGCCTTCGGTTCCGACCTGGACGCCGCGTCGAAGGCGCAGCTGGAGCGCGGTCAGCGCATGGTCGAGCTGCTCAAGCAGCCGCAGTACGAGCCGATGGCGACCGAGGACCAGGTCGTCTCCGTGTGGGCCGGTACCACCGGTCGCATGGACGACGTGCCGGTCAACGACATCCGTCGCTTCGAGCGTGAGCTCCTCGCCTACCTGCACCGGCAGGAGCAGGGCCTCATGACCTCCATCAAGGAGGGCGGCAAGATGTCGGACGACACGCTGCAGGCCATCGGTGACGCGATCGCCGCGTTCAAGAAGCAGTTCGAGACCTCGGACGGGAAGCTTCTCGGCGAGGACGCTCCGGCCGCCGCCGGTAAGTGACGACGGAAGGGACCTGACTCATGGGAGCCCAGCTCCGGGTCTATAAGCGTCGCATCAAATCCGTCACCGCGACCAAGAAGATCACCAAGGCGATGGAGATGATCGCCGCCTCGCGCGTGGTCAAGGCCCAGCGCAAGGTGACGGCGTCCACGCCGTACGCGACCGAGCTCACCCGCGCGGTCACGGCGGTCGGCACCGGCTCGAACACGAAGCACCCGCTGACGACCGAGCCGGAGACGGCGACCCGTTCCGCGGTGCTGCTCCTCACGAGCGACCGCGGCCTTGCCGGCGCCTTCAACTCGAACGCCATCAAGGCGGCGGAGCAGTTGACCGCGCGCCTGGAGGCCGAGGGCAAGGAGGTCGACACGTACATCGTCGGCCGCCGTGGTCTGTCCCACTACAACTTCCGCGAGCGCAAGGTCGTGGAGTCGTGGTCGGGCTTCACCGACGAGCCCACGTACGCGGACGCCAAGAAGGTCGCGGTGCCGCTGATCGAGGCGATCGAGAAGGAGACGGCGGAGGGCGGCGTGGACGAACTCCACATCGTCTACACCGAGTTCATCTCGATGATGACGCAGACGGCCATCGACGGCCGCCTGCTGCCGCTCCGCCTCGAAGAGGTCGCGGAAGAGTCGAAGTCCGGCAAGGACGAGATCCTTCCGCTGTACGACTTCGAGCCGTCGGCGGAGGACGTCCTCGACGCCCTGCTGCCGCGGTACGTCGAGAGCCGTATCTACAACGCGATGCTCCAGTCGGCTGCCTCCAAGCACGCCGCCACGCGCCGCGCGATGAAGTCGGCGACCGACAACGCCGGGGATCTGATCAACAGCCTCTCCCGGCTTGCCAACGCGGCCCGCCAGGCCGAAATCACCCAGGAAATCAGCGAGATCGTCGGCGGCACAGCAGCGCTGGCCGACGCGACCGCGGGGAGTGACAAGTAATGACGACCACTGTTGAGACGGCCGTTGCCACGGGCCGCGTCGCCCGGGTGATCGGCCCGGTCGTCGACGTGGAGTTCCCCGTCGACGCGATGCCGGAGATCTACAACGCCCTGCACGTCCAGGTCGACGACCCGTCGACCGAGGGCGCGAAGAAGACGCTGACCCTCGAGGTCGCCCAGCACCTGGGTGACGGCGTGGTCCGCGCGATCTCGATGCAGCCCACCGACGGCCTGGTCCGCCAGGCCCCGGTCACCAACACCGGCAAGGGCATCTCGGTGCCGGTCGGCGACGTGACCAAGGGCCGTGTGTTCAACACCCTCGGCGAGGTCCTGAACGACGACCCGTCGACGGTCGCCGAAGCCGAGCGCTGGACGATCCACCGCAAGGCCCCGGCCTTCGACCAGCTCGAGTCGAAGACCGAGATGTTCGAGACCGGCCTGAAGGTCGTCGACCTTCTCACCCCGTACGTCAAGGGTGGAAAGATCGGTCTGTTCGGTGGTGCCGGTGTCGGCAAGACCGTTCTGATCCAGGAAATGATCGTCCGTGTGGCCAAGCTGCACGACGGTGTCTCCGTCTTCGCCGGTGTCGGCGAGCGCACCCGTGAGGGCAACGACCTCATGGTCGAGATGGAGGAGGCCGGCGTTCTCGACAAGACCGCGCTGGTCTTCGGCCAGATGGACGAGCCGCCGGGCACGCGTCTGCGCGTCGCCCTGGCCGGTCTGACCATGGCGGAGTACTTCCGCGATGTGCAGAAGCAGGACGTGCTGTTCTTCATCGACAACATCTTCCGCTTCACGCAGGCCGGTTCCGAGGTCTCGACCCTGCTCGGCCGCATGCCCTCCGCGGTGGGTTACCAGCCGAACCTGGCCGACGAGATGGGTCTCCTCCAGGAGCGCATCACGTCGACCCGTGGTCACTCGATCACCTCGATGCAGGCGATCTACGTCCCCGCGGACGACCTGACCGACCCGGCCCCGGCCACCACGTTCGCCCACCTCGACGCGACGACGGTTCTCTCCCGTCCGATCTCCGAGAAGGGCATCTACCCGGCCGTGGACCCGCTGGACTCCACGTCCCGCATCCTGGACCCGCGCTACATTGCGCAGGACCACTACACCTGCGCCATGCGCGTCAAGGGGATCCTCCAGAAGTACAAGGACCTCCAGGACATCATCGCGATCCTCGGTATCGACGAGCTCAGCGAGGAAGACAAGCTCGTCGTCGCCCGTGCCCGTCGCGTGGAGCGCTTCCTGTCGCAGAACACCCACGCCGCCAAGCAGTTCACCGGCGTGGACGGCTCGGACGTGTCCCTCGACGAGTCGATCGCGGCGTTCAACGCGATCTGCGACGGCGAGTACGACCACTTCCCCGAGCAGGCCTTCTTCATGTGCGGTGGTCTCGAGGACCTCAAGAAGAACGCCAAGGAACTCGGCGTCTCCTGAGCTCAGTAGCTCATGACGGTGAGGGACGGGGCCACCCCCGCGGGGGCCGTGTCCCGTCCCTCCCCGTACGCCCACTAGAATTTGACCCAACACCCGGCTGAACCGCCGGGTGGTGACCCGAGGAGCCACTCTTGGCTGCTGAGCTGCATGTCGAGCTGGTCGCGGCGGACCGCAGTGTCTGGTCCGGCGAGGCCACCCTGGTCGTCGCGCGCACCACGTCCGGCGACATCGGCGTCATGCCCGGTCACCAGCCGCTGCTCGGTGTGCTGGAGTCGGGCCCGGTGACCATTCGTACGAGCGACGGCGGCACGGTCGTGGCCGCCGTCCACGGAGGATTCATCTCCTTCGCGGACGACAAACTGTCGCTGCTCGCCGAGATCGCGGAGCTGTCCGACGAGATCGACGTCAAGCGTGCGGAGCGGGCGCTGGAGCGCGCGAAGTCGGAGGCCGACGCCTCCGCCGAGCGGCGCGCCGACGTCCGACTGCGTGCGGTGGCGACGCGCTGACCCCAGCGCGCGGCGTAACGTGACTCAGCCGCGGCCAGGTCCGGGAAGGTTCCGGACCGGGTCGCGGCTGAGGCAATGCGGGTGCAATGTATTGATCCGTTGTCGGCCCTTCGGCCGACGGTAGAGGCGAGGAGGTCGGTGCCGATGATCCTCACTCTGCTCGTGTGCGGACTTGCTTTGATCGTGCTGGTTCTGGTGGGGCTCTTCGTCTTCGGACTGCGGCGCCGGCTGATCCAGCGTTCCGGCGGCACCTTCGACTGCTCCTTGCGCTGGGAGGCCCCTGAGAAGGGCGACACCTCCGGCAAGGGCTGGGGGTACGGCGTCGCCCGCTACAACGGCGATCGGGTCGAGTGGTACCGCGTCTTCTCCTACGCTCCCCGGCCGCGCCGCGTCCTGGAGCGCTCCGCCATCGAGGTCGTGGACCGTCGCGCCCCGGACGGCGAGGAGGAGCTGGCCCTGCTCTCCGACGCCATCGTCCTCGGCTGCCTGCACCGGGGCGTCCGCCTCGAACTGGCGATGAGCGAGGACGCGCTCACAGGTTTCCTGGCGTGGCTGGAGGCGGCGCCTCCGGGGCAACGGGTGAACGTGGCCTAGTACATCCCGTACGGCATGAAGAAGCCGGGAAGACAGGGGGCGATCCTGTCTTCCCGGCTTCGTCCATGGGTGACGGCCGGTGTTACTTCAGGCCGTCATTGATCGCGGACACCAACTCACCGTTTGCCGTGTCACCGCTGAACTCCCAGAAGAACGCCCCGCCGAGCCCCTGCTCCTTGGCCCAGGTCATCTTGGAGCGGACCGTCGACGGCGTGTCGTACGACCACCAGTTGCTGCCGCAGTGGGCATAGGCGGTACCCGCGACCGTTCCGTTGGACGGGCAGGAGTTCTTGAGGACCTTGTAGTCCTCGATGCCCGCCTCGTACGTGCCGGGTGCCGCGCCCGTGGCCGTGCCGCCCGGCTCCTTCTGCGTGACGCCGGTCCAGCCGCGGCCGTAGAAGCCGATGCCGAGCAGCAGCTTGGAGGCCGGCACGCCCTTGGCCTTCAGCTTGGAGATGGCGGCCGCGGAGTTGAAGCCGTCCTGCGGGATGCCCGGGTAGGACGTGAGCGGGGAGTGCGGGGCCGTCGGGCCCTTCGCCGCCCAGGCGCCGAAGAAGTCGTACGTCATGACGTTGTACCAGTCGCTGTACTGCGCGGCGCCGCCGTAGTCCGCGGCGTCGATCTTGCCGCCGCTGGAGCCGTCCGCGGTGATGGCGGCGGTGACGAGGTTCTTGGCGCCGAACTCGTTGCGGAACGCCTGCATCATGTTCTTGAAGACGGCCGGGCCGCTGGTGTCGCAGGTCAGGCCGCAGGCGTTCGGGTACTCCCAGTCCAGGTCGATGCCGTCGAAGATGTCGGCCCAGCGCGGGTCCTCGACGAGGTCGTGGCAGGACTTGGCGAAGGCCGCCGGGTTCTTCATGGCGTCGGTGAAGCCGCCGGACCAGGTCCAGCCGCCGAAGGACCAGAGGATCTTGATGTTCGGGTGCTTGGCCTTCAGCTTGCGCAGCTGGTTGAAGTTGCCGCGCAGCGGCTGGTCCCAGGTGTCGGCGACGCCGTCGACGCTCTGGTCGGCGGTGTACGCCTTGTCGATGGCGGCGTAGGAGTCGCCCATGGTGCACTTGCCGCCCTGGACGTTGCCGAAGCTGTAGTTGATGTGTGTGATCTTCTCGGCGGAGCCGGAGGTCGCGATGTTCTTCGCGTGGTAGTTCCGGCCGTAGACGCCCCACTCGGTGAAGTAGCCGAGCTTGACCTTGTCGCCGGGGCCGGGGCCCGGGTCGCCGCCGCCGGTGGTGCGGACCTTGACGGCGCCGCTGGCCGGGCCCGTCTGGTCGGCGGTGTCGCGGGCCTGGACGGTGTACGAGTAGTCGGTGCCCTTGGTCAGACCGGTGTCGGAGTACGAGGTCTCCGTCACCGTCGCGACCTTGGCGCCGTCGCGCAGGACGTCGTAGTTCTTGACGCCCTTGTCGTCGGTGGCGGCCTTCCAGTCGAGCTTCACCGAGGTGTCGGTGATGCCGGAGGCGGCCGGGGTGCCGGGGGCGCTCGGCGGGTTGTCGCCGGGGACGCTGCCGCCGTCACAACTGCCGCCGTTGAGCGTGCACTTGGCGGGCGCTCCCGAGCCGGTGCCGTTGAACCCGAAGGAGACAGAGGCGCCGGGGGCGAGCGTCCCGTTCCAGCCGAGGTTCTTGGCGGTCCAGCGGGTGCCGGAGTTGGTGACGGTGGCGTCCCAGGCGGAGGTCACCTTGGTGTCGGAGGGGAAGTCCCATGCGACGTTCCAGGAGCTGATGCTCGTGGTGCCGGTGTTCTTGATGGTCCACTTGCCCTCGAAGCCGCTGCCCCAGTCCTGGGTCTTGGCGTACGTGGCGGTGGCCTCGGGAGCGGCGTCGGGGGCCGCCTCGGCGGAGGAGCCGAGGGCGACGAGGGTGGCGAGCGGGAGCAGCAGCGTGGTGACTCCCGCCACGGCTTTGTGTCTGAATTTGAGTCTCGAGCGGGTGGTGCTCTTCTTGAAGCGCACGAGGTGCTCCTCGGGTGAGATCCGGGGGTCTTAGGGGTTGGGACCCTGCGCCGCCCGTGAGCACGTGGACACGTGGGGGAGTGCTCACCGCAGTGCGGTGAGAATAGAAAGGTCTGGACCAGCGGTCAAGAGGTCTGAACCATTGGCCGAATCGCGACGGCCCCCCGGCCGGTCCACAGGTCGATCTCCGGGTCAGACACCCAACTCCTGCGCCAGTACGGCCGCTTGCACCCGGCTGCGCAGTTCCAGCTTGCCCAGGAGGCGGCTGACGTGCGTCTTCACCGTCGCCTCCGCCATGGAGAGGCGGGCCGCGATCTCCGCGTTCGACAGGCCCTCGCCGATGCAGGACAGCACCTCGCGCTCGCGGCGCGTGAGGCTCTCCAGGACGGCGGTCCCCGGCGCGTTCTCACCGCGCACCGCCTTCGAGGGGGCGGCGAACTCGGCGATCAGTCGGCGGGTGACGGCCGGCGCGATCAGGCCCTCGCCGCGCGCGACCGTACGGACGCCTTCGAGGAGGTCCTTCGCCTCGGTGTTCTTCAGGAGGAACCCGGAGGCGCCCGCGCGCAGCGCCCCGAACACGTACTCGTCGAGGTCGAAGGTGGTCAGGACCAGGACGTCCGCGAGGCCCTCGGCGACGACCAGACGCGTCGCCGACACGCCGTCCATGCGCGGCATCTGCACGTCCATCAGGACGAGGTCGGGGCGCAGCTCGCGGGCGAGCACGACGGCCTCCTCGCCGTCCGCCGCCTCGCCGACGACCTCGATGTCGGGCGCGCTGCGCAGGATCAGGACGAGTCCCGCGCGCACGGCTGACTGGTCTTCGGCGACTAGCACCCGGATCATTCCTTGGCTCCTTCGTCCGCGGGGTCGACGGGCAGGGTCGCGAAGACGTTCCAGACCTTGCCGTCAGTGGTGCTCTCGGGGCCCGATTCGAAGGTGCCGCCGAGCAGTTCGGTGCGCTCGCGCATGCCGACGAGGCCGGCGCCCGAGCCGGGCGCGCGGGGCCCCGAGGGATCTCCGTACGGGCTGGTCACGCGGACGGTGAGGGCGCGTGGGTGCTGGGTGAGGGACACGGTGACGCGGCCCGGCGACGCGTGCTTGAGGACGTTCGTCAGGGACTCCTGCACGATGCGGTACGCCGCGAGCTCCACCGGAGTGGGCAGCTTCGGCCCCTCCGGGAGACGGGCGTCGTCCAGGGCGATCTCCAGGCCGTTCGTCCGCGCGTTGGCGACGAGGGTGCCGAGGCCCTCCAGGGTGGGCGCGGCCGCGGGCTCCAGGTCGCCGCTGTCGTCGCGCAGGATGCCGATGAGGCGGCGCATCTCGGCCAGCCCCTCGACGCTGTTCTCACGGATGACGGCGAGGGCGTCCTTGCTCGTCGCCGGGTCGTCCAGGGAGAGCGCGGCCGTGGAGTGGATGGCGATCGCCGAGAGGTGGTTGGCGACCATGTCGTGCAGCTCGCGGGCCATCCTCGCCCGCTCGGCGGTGACGGCCTGGACGCGGTCCATCTCGGCGAGCAGCGCGGTCTGTTCGGCGCGCAGCTTCGCCGCGGCGGTGGCCTCGCGGTGGTTGCGCACGAGGACGCCGGTGGCGGCCGGGCCGAACGCCACGACGCCGATGGCGACACCGACGAGAACGGCCTCCGGCTCCTGCCACCAGGCCATGAACGCGATCGTGGCGGTCACCGTGAGGGTGCCGGTGGTCAGCGGGATGCGGCGGGCGGCGGCCGGTGTGCCGTAGACGACGGCCGCGTACATGATGTCGGTGAACATCAGGATCGACGCCAGGTTGCCCGTCGTGAACTGGTCGAGGACCAGCGCGAGCGTGGCCAGGACCAGCGCGGTCTGGGGCATGTTGCTGCGCAGCAGTTCGAGCCCCGCGAGGACGCAGAGCGGGACCAGCGACCAGTTGCCCCCGAGCAGCCGGCCCGGCTGCGCCTCCAGCCCGAGCGCCCACAGCGCGAGCCCGCTGAACAGGCTGACCACGGCGATCTGGACGTCGACGCGTTGCGGGCGGAGGAGGGGCAGGGCCATGCCTCCATCCAACACGGCACGGAGGGCCCGTGCCTGATCCTGAGGGAGGAACCGGCCGCTACATCGAAGGATGCAGTCCCACTTCGTCACTGACGACGACGATCGGCGGCGTACCGCGGGGGAGCCTTGAAGCCTGATCGAAAAATAAGCCTGATCGAAAAGGTGACCGTGAGGAGCGAACCGTGATCGTCACGCTGATCGTCGTCTGCGAGGTCGGCTTCTGGGTGCTGCTGGCCGCGGGCCTCGCCGCCCGCTATCTGCTGCGCAAGCCGCGCCTCGGCATCGCGATCCTCCTGTGCGAGCCGCTGCTGGAGGTCGTGCTGCTCGTCGTGACCGCCGTCGACCTGAAGAACGGCGCCGATCCGAGCTGGAAGCACGGCCTCGCCGCGGTCTACATCGGCTACACCGTGGGCCACGGCCACCGCACCGTGAAGTGGCTCGACGGCCACGCGGCGCACCGCTTCCAGGGCACGCCGGTGCCGCGCCCGCCGCGCTACGGCAGGCCCCGCGCCCTGCACGAGGCGAAGGTCTGGCTCGGCTCCGTCGTCGGGGCGGCCGTCGCGAGCGGGCTGCTGCTGCTCGCCATGTGGTACGTCGACGACCCCGACCGCACCTCGTCGCTGCAGAGCTGGATGTCCACGGCGTGGCGCACGGCGGGCATCCACGGTCTGATCGCGCTCAGCTACACGCTGTTCCCGAAGAAGGACCCGGCACCGGCCCCGCGGGAGCGGGACGACCGTCCGCTGACGAAGCGCTGAGGCGCTAGCGCTCACCGCCCGGCACCCACAGCACGTCCCCGACCTCCTTGTTGGCCGCGCGGGCCAGGATGAACAGGAGGTCGGAGAGGCGGTTGAGGTAGGTCGCGGTCAGCGGGTTCATGACCTCCCCGTGGACCTCGAACGCCGCCCACGTCGACCGCTCCGCCCGCCGCACCACCGTGCACGCCTGGTGCAGCAGCGCCGCGCCCGGGGTGCCGCCCGGCAGGATGAAGCTGCGGAGCTTCTCCAGCTCCTCCAGGAAGCGGTCGCAGTCCGCCTCCAGCTTGTCGATGTAGGACTGCTCGACGCGCAGCGGCGGGTACTTCGGGTCCTCGACGACGGGCGTGGAGAGGTCGGCGCCCACGTCGAAGAGGTCGTTCTGGACCCGCACGAGGACCTTCACGACCTCCTCGTCGAGGTTGCCGAGTGCGATCGCCGTGCCGATGGCCGCGTTGGCCTCGTTGGCGTCGGCGTACGCGGAGATCCGCAGATCGGTCTTGGCGGTGCGGCTCATGTCCCCGAGGGCCGTCGTGCCCCGGTCGCCGGTCCTGGTGTAGATGCGCGTCAGATTGACCATGCGGCCAGCGTAGTTATGCTCCGGCCCGCTTGAAGACGCGTGTGCCCACCGTCACGGACAGCAGGACGAAGGCGAGCGCCATCAGGACGCCGTACAGCATGGTCGTGGTCGCGTACTCCCCGACGTACCCCGCCCGCACCGCGTCGACGAGATAGCGGAACGGCATGAAGTGGGAGAGCACGTCCAGCCAGGTGGGCGCGAGGGCCATCGGCAGCATGAGGCCCGAGAGCAGCATCGAGGGCATGCTGATGGCGTTCACCGCGGGCCCGAACTCGTGCGCCTTGGAGACCTTCATGGCCAGCGCGTACGAGAGCGAGGCGAGCCCCGCGGTCAGCAGCGCCACGAAGGCGAACCCGATGAGGACGCCGCCGAGCGGTGCCCTGAGCCCCATCGCCAGCGCGGCGAGCACGAGCAGGACGGCCTGGAAGACGAAGAGCGCGGCGTCGCGCAGAACCCGGCCGAGGAGCAGCGCGAGCCGGCTGACGGGTGTGACGCGCATCCGCTCCACCACGCCGAACTGCTTCTCGATGATGAGCGCGAAACCGCTGAACGTGGCGCCGAACAGGCCGAGCTGGAGCAGCAGGCCGGGCACGAGCACCTGCCAGGAGTCGCCCTGCGAGCCGAGCGGCAGATCGGTGAGCAGCGGGCCGAAGAAGAGCAGGTAGAGCAGGGGTGTGAGGACGCCGAAGAGGATCTGGAACTTGGAGCGGAGGGTCTGCCGGGCGTACCGCCCGAAGATCAGCGCGGTGTCGGAGAGCAGTGCAGGCATGGTGGGGTCCCGGATCGGTGCGTGAGGGTCAGACGGCGACAGGGGTCGTGTCCGCGGGGGCGATGTCGCGCCCGGTGATGGCGAGGAAGGTGTCCTGGAGGGTGGCGTCGATCGAGCCGCCGTACTGGAGCTTGAGGGCGCTCGGTGTGCCCTCGGCGACGACGACGCCCCGGTCCACGACGACCAGCCGGTCGGAGAGCGCGTCGGCCTCGTCGAGGTAGTGCGTGGTGAGGAAGATCGTCGTGCCGTGCTCGTCGCGCAGCTGCCGCACCAGCTTCCACAGGTCGGCCCGGCTGCCGGGGTCGAGTCCCGTGGTCGGCTCGTCGAGGAAGAGCACCTCGGGCCGGTGGGTGAGGCCCATGGCGATGTCGAGGCGCCTGCGCTGGCCGCCGGAGAGCGCCGCGCAGGGGCGCTCCATCAGCTCGGTGAGACCGAGGTCGCGGCCCAGTTCCTCGGCGCGGGCCTCGGCGCGGGCTTTCGTCAGGCGGTAGAGCCTGCCCTGGGTGACGAGCTCCTCGCGTACGGAGATGCTGAGGTCGACGCCGCCGGACTGGGCCACGTATCCGATCCTGCCGCGGACGCCGGCGGGGTCGCGGGTCAGGTCGCAGCCCGCGACGGTGGCGGCGCCGCCGGTGGGCGGGAGCAGCGTGGTCAGCATGCGCAGCGTGGTGGTCTTGCCCGCTCCGTTCGGCCCGAGGAATCCGAGGATCTCGCCGGCCTGGACGCGCAGGTCGATGCCGCGCACGGCCTCGACCGGGCCGCCCTTGGTCTGGAAGGTCCGGGAGAGCCCGGAGGTGCTGATGATTGCCATGACGACCACAAAAACAGAGTCTCTTAAATTTTGCAATCCCTCCAAATTTTGGAGGCGCACCAAAATTTCAGAGTCTCTAGGATGGGAGGCATGAGTGAAGGCTTGAGGGAGCGCAAGAAGCGGCAGACGAAGCAGCGGATCTCGGACATCGCCACCGGGCTCTTCCTGGAGCGCGGCTTCGTCACGGTGACCATCGCGGAGATCGCGGAGGCCGCGGACGTCTCCGTCAACACGGTCTACAACTACTTCCCGGCCAAGGAGGACCTGTTCCTCGACCGGGGCGAGGCCGTCGTCGACCGGCTCTCCGGCTATGTGCGCGGCCGCAGGGCGGGCGAGTCCGCCGCCGCGGCCGTCCTGCGTGAGCTGCGCACCGACGTGGAGGGCGTCTCGCCCGGCGTCGGGCTCTTCCCCGGCTGGGCCGACTTCATGAAGGTCATCACCGAGGCGCACACCCTGCGCTCCCGGCTCTGGGCGATCCAGCAGGAAGCGCTGACGCACCTCACCAAGACCCTCGCCGAGGAGACCGGAGCAGCCGACGACGACCCCATGCCCGGACTGATCGCCGGACAGCTCTCCTGGCTCCACAGCACGCTCATGGCCTGGATCGGCGACGAGATGTCCAAGTGCCGCGAGCCCGCCGAGGTCTCCCGAGAGGCGCTCGTGCTGCTCGACGAGATGGAGGACCTGCTCAGTGAGAAGGTCCTCAACTACGCGGTGCGCGCCGCCGGATGAGGCGTACCGGAGGCGTATCAGTGTGATGTCCGTCATCTGAGACGTGACGCGCATCTCTTCACCGCCACAGGCGCGCTCACGAACGCTAACGTGCGCCGAAGAGGCATACGTAAACAGCGTGTAAGCCAAGCGTGATAAGCGGTAGGGGAGTCGGAACAGTGGCACGGAAGCTCGCCGTCATCGGAGCCGGACTCATGGGGTCCGGCATCGCTCAGGTCTCCGCCCAGGCGGGCTGGGACGTCGTCCTGCGCGACGTCACCGACGAAGCCCTGACCCGGGGCACCGACGGCATCAAGGCGTCGTACGACAAGTTCGTGAGCAAGGGCAAGCTCGCCGCCGACGACGCCGAGGCCGCGCTCGCGCGCATCACGACGACCACCGACATGGACGCCGTCGCCGACGCGGACATCGTCGTCGAGGCCGTCTTCGAGAAGCTCGAGGTCAAGCACGAGATCTTCCGCACGCTCGACAAGCTCGTGCGCGACGACGCCGTCCTCGCCTCCAACACCTCCGCCATCCCGATCACGAAGATCGCCGCCGTCACGGAGCGCCCGGAGCGCGTCGTCGGCGCCCACTTCTTCTCGCCGGTCCCGATGATGCAGCTCTGCGAGCTCGTGCGCGGATACAAGACCAGCGACGAAACCCTCGCCCGCACAAGGGAGTTCGCCGAGTCCGTCGGCAAGACCTGCATCGTCGTCAACCGCGACGTCGCCGGTTTCGTGACGACCCGGCTGATCTCCGCGCTCGTCGTCGAGGCCGCCAAGCTCTACGAGTCGGGCGTCGCCACCGCCGAGGACATCGACACCGCCTGCAAGCTCGGCTTCGGCCACGCCATGGGACCGCTCGCGACCGCCGACCTCACCGGCGTCGACATCCTGCTGCACGCCACGAGCAACATCTACACGGAGTCCCAGGACGAGAAGTTCGCGCCGCCGGAGCTGATGCGCCGGATGGTTGACGCCGGTGACATCGGGCGCAAGAGCGGGCAAGGGTTCTACAAGCACTGAACCAGCACTGACGTACGCCGTCTGACGCCCCGTCGGACGCCTCGGCGTCCGGCGGGTCACCCCTCGGAGTGAATTCGGTATCGGTTCGCTTACAGACGGCAACTTCCACGCCCAAGCGGCAGTCAGTTGCAGTGACATACGCAGACGGCCTACGTATCGGGCGTCACAGCAGACACGGCACTCTCGGGGAGCGCATATGCACATCAGGGGCGACCAGGCCCAGCTGGTCGTCGGGGGACGCCTCGACGTACGCAGCGCGGCGGACGCCCGCACGGTCCTGCACTCGGCCGTCGACGACGGCGCCGGCGATCTGGTGCTCGACCTGTCCGAACTCGACTCGTGGGACGCCACGGGACTCGGCGTCATCATGGGCGCGCACCGCCGCGCCGGGCGGTGCGGACGCAGACTCGTCCTGCGCCACGTACCACCGCAGATGCAGCGCCTCCTCGTCGCGACCAGGCTCCACCGGATCCTCGCGATCGAAGGCGGCATCGGGGTCGAATCACTCCCCAGAGCCTGAAGCGCACCTCACGCACAATCCTCACGAGACTGTGACGTCTCGGACGGGGCGGTACCCCGCCCTCTCGTAGATACTGAGCGAAGGTCTAGGGTTCGGTCGCCCACTGATAGACGAACCCGCACGGGGGCACCGGACCAGAAGCGACAGCGCAGTGTGCACGAAGGCCGGAGGGGGCTCTGCACACCACGCATCTGGGGGGCTAGGACCATGGACCCGATGAACCGGGGACCCGAAGAGTACGGCCACGACGGCATCGACGGCATCGACGGCAGCATCCACGACGACAGCGGCCATGACGGCGCCGACGACGGATCGACGCGTCCCGGGCGGCCGCCGCGCGATCCCCTGACCCCCGATTTCGGTCAGCCCGCACCCGCGCTCGCCCGCACCGTCCAGCTCGTCTCGGGCGACTTCCTGCTCACCGTCAACCCCGTCGACGGCAGCGAGATCGAACCCTGCCCGCCCGGGGAACGCCCGGAGCGGCCCGCCAAGCACACCTCCGACGAGCGCGCCGAACTGCGCCGGGCCGCGATGCCGCCCGTGCCGCCGGGACCCGCACTGCCCCGGCTGCCGCTCCTGGAACGCCAGGAGGAGCGCGAACGCCTCGTACGGCTCCTCGCACGCGGCCGCTCCGTACGACTGACCGGACCCGCGGGATCGGGCCGCACAGCGCTCCTGAACGCCGTCGCCGACGACTGCGCGGACCTCGCGCCCGACGGCGTCGTCCGCCTCTCCGGATACCGCAGGACACCCACAGAGCTGCTCCACGACCTCTTCGCCGCCGTCCACGACGCACCGCTGCACCGACCCGATCGCGCCCTGCTGCTCGACCTCGTCCACGACATCGGCGCCGTCGTCGTCCTCGACGACCTGGAATTCGGCGGCGCGGGACTCGACGAGCTGCTCGACGCGACGCCCGAGTGCGCCTTCCTCATCGCCACCACGCCCGACGTGGCGGCACCCTCCGCCGACTCCCACCTCGAAGAGGTCTTCCTCGGCGGACTCGGCAGGGGCGGCGGCCTCGAACTCCTGGAGCGCGCCGTCGGCCGCGTCCTCGACGACGAGGAGGCCAACTGGGCGGGCGACCTGTGGTTCGAGTCCGAGGGCCTCCCGCTGCGCTTCGTCCAGGCGGGCGCCCTGCTCCGCCAGCGCGACCAGCTGCGCGCCGACCCGCACGCCTTCGAGGAGTACGGCTACTTCGCCGAGACCCCCGTCGACGCGCCCTTCGACGCAGGCCCCGACGACGCGTACGAGATCCCGCTGCCCTCGCTCGCCGACGGCGCCGCACCCGCGGCCCTGCTCGCCTCGCGGCTCAGCCCGGCCGCCCGCGCCACGCTCAGGTTCGCCGTCGCCCTCGGCGGCGAGCTGCCGCACCAGGCCCACCTGCCCGCCCTGGTCGGCGACACCCACGCCGACGCGGCCCTCGCCGAACTGGTCAGCTGCGCCCTGGTCACCCCCGTCGGCGCGCACTACCGCCTCGCCGCGGGCGTGCGCACCCAGCTGGAGGCCGTCGGGTACGCCGACGAGGCAGCCGAGCACGCCCTGGCGGCCGCCCAGCACTACGCCTGGTGGGCCGGACATCCCTCCGTCACCCCGGAGCGGGTCGTCGCCGAGGCGGACGCCGTACAGGCCGCGCTCGGCGCCCTCGTCGCCACGGAGAGCGGCGCCGCCGTGCTGCTCGCCCGCACCGCCGCGCCCGCCTTCGCCGGCGGACTCGACTGGGGCGCCTGGGAGCGCGCCCTGCGCTCCGGCCAGGAAGCCGCGCGGAACGCGGGCGAGGTCGCCGAAGAGGCGTACTTCCACCACGAGTTGGGGGTCCTCGCGCTCTGCGGCGGACAGCTCGACCGGGCCCGTGCCGAGCTGGAGGCCTCCATCGGGCTGCGCGGCGCGCTCGCCGACAAGCGCGGCATGATCTCCGGACGCAGGGCCCTCGCGCTGGTCGCCGACCGCTCGGGCAGCGGCCTTGCGGGCGGGAGCACCGCCGCGGGCGAAGAGGTGCCCGACGCACGCTACGAGGAATCGGCGTCGCCCCCCGGCGGCATCCCCGCCGCGTTCGCGCTGCCCCAGCCGCCCCCGGAGCCCGACACCCTGGTCACCAGCAAGGTGACGCCCACCGTCGGACCGGGGCCCGCGCCGAGCCGCCGCTCCATCATCAGCGGCACCCGGCGCAACCTCGTCGCGGCCGGCGCCGGGGCCCTGCTCGCCGCCGTCCTCGGCACCGTCGTCACGCTCGGCGCCACGTCCGACAACAACGACCCGCCCGGCGACAAGGTCAAGACGGAGCAGTCGGCGAAGGAGGACGGCGACGGTGACGGCCTGACCGCCGACAAGCCGCAGAAGGACTCCACGAGCCGCGGCGAGGAACCGGTCGACGGCAGCGGCGGCACCTCCGGCGAGCCGACGCCGAGCGACAGCGGTGAGCCGTCCGCCACTCCGAGCGACAGCGACAAGCCGTCCGCCACCCCCTCGGACAAGCCGACGGACAAGCCCACGAAGCCCACGGACAAGCCGACCAAGCCCACGGACAAGCCGACCAAGCCGACCGACAAGCCGACGCCGCCGACCACTCCGCCGACGACGCCACCGACCACCCCGCCGACGACGCCGCCGACCACACCGCCCACGGACGGCGACCCGCCCACCTCGCCCGACATGTCGAAATCGGCGAGCGAATCCGGCGGGACGCCCAGCGCCTGAGACGGCACGCGGAAGGGCCGGGTCGCCATGACCCGGCCCTTCCCCATATGCGTACGGTCAGAACAGCCGCAGCTTGTCGTCCTCGATGCCCCGCAGCGCGTTGTAGTCCAGGACGGTGCAGCCGATGCCGCGGTCCGTGGCGAGGACACGGGCCTGCGGCTTGATCTCCTGGGCGGCGAAGATGCCCTTGACGGGCGCCAGGTGCGGGTCGCGGTTCAACAGCTCCAGATAGCGGGTGAGTTGCTCCACGCCGTCGATCTCGCCGCGCCGCTTGATCTCGACGGCGACGGTCTGCCCGTCGGCGTCGCGGCAGAGGATGTCCACCGGGCCGATCGCCGTCATGTACTCGCGACGAATGAGTGAGTATCCCTCGCCGAGTGTCTCGATCCGGTCCGCGAGCAGCTCCTGAAGGTGCGCTTCCACGCCGTCCTTGATGAGGCCCGGATCCACGCCCAGCTCGTGCGAGGAGTCGTGCAGGACTTCCTCCATCGTGATGATGAGCTTCTCGCCCGCCTTGTTCACGACGGTCCACACACCGGCGTCGTCCCCGGTCCCCTCCTTCAAGGTGCAGGGCGGAGACATCCAGTTGAGCGGTTTGTAGGCCCTGTCGTCCGCGTGGATGGAGACGCTGCCGTCCGCCTTCACAAGGATCAGGCGGGGCGCCGACGGGAGATGGGCGGTGAGCCGGCCCGCGTAGTCCACGGAGCATCGGGCAATGACGAGACGCATGGGGCGCAACGCTACTCGACTCGGGGCGGTGTACGCGATTCGCCCGTCCTTCTCCCGCCGCCTCGCCGGTGGCGATCCGTGCCGGGCGCGACTTGTCCGGCGATGAACCTGTTCGATCCTGGCCGGTTATGCGCCCAATCTTCTGGTGCGGGCCCCGTGCGGTGCCTACCGTAGAAGCAAGAGGTCGTCATCCGTGCACGCTGCGTAGGCGGACTCCATCCCTGTCCGTAGGCCCCCGCTCCCCGGGGGTGCGAGAGGAGAACCCATGTCGCTCGACGTCTCACCGGCACTGTTGGAACAGGCCGAGCGAGGCGAGGTCGACGAAGCAGAATTCGTCGACTGCGTCCGGACCTCCCTGCCTTACGCATGGGAGATGATCAGCTCCCTGGTGGCCCAGCTGAAGGTTGACGGCGGCGAGTTCGCCGACAACCAGACTCCGCCGCCGGACGAGCAGGCACGTGGCCAGCTGCTGCGCGCGCTCGCGAGCGACGCGATTCGCGGCGCCCTGCAGCGGCACTTCGGAGTGCGGCTCGCATTCCAGAACTGCCACCGTGTAGCGGTTTTCCCGCTGGATCCGTCGGTGGACGACAGGCTCGCCCGTTTCACTTCGATCCGCGGGCAGCTGCTCAACCAGTCGCCTGAACTGCGGGACTGCTGAAGTCGGTTGCTGCCGCTCCGTACGCGGGAGGTGTTCAGTCCGGAGCGGCAGCTCCACAGGCGGGCGGCGGATCTCAGCCGAGCTGGGGCAGCACTTCGGCGCCCAGCCTCCGTACGTTCTCCTCCGTGGCCGCCAGGTCGCCCGAGCCCTCGACGAGCAGCGCGAAGCGCGTGATGCCTGTGCGCTCCGATGTGGCGGCGATCCGGTCGGCGCACACCTGCGGAGTGCCCACGGGATGCAACCCGCAGAGCAGTTCGGTGTAGGCCCCGGGGTCCCTCATGGCACGGTGCCTGCCGTCCACGGTCACATGGGCGTCCAGGCCCTGCTTCAGCCAGCCGGGCATCGTCTTCTGTAAAGTCTCGGCCGCCTCCAGGCGCCGGTCCGCGATCTGCGCGACACCGGCGGACACGTGCGAGGCCGCGGCGACTTTCTCGGGGTCGTGCCCGGCGGCACGCGCGTGCCGGTCCCACAAGGCCACCATTTCGGCCTTCTCGTCGTCGCCCACGTGCATGCCGAGCAGCATCGGCAGGCAGCGCTGTGCCGCGAGCCGGACGCTGGACGGCGAGGTGCAGGCGACGACCACTTCGGGACCCGCGGTGTCGCCCTGGCCGGGCAGTGCCTCCTGCGGACGGGGCACGACGGCCACCTCGCGGAAGGCGAACCGGTCGCCGTTGCCCTCGACGCGGGGCTCGCGCAGCCAGCGGAGCAGCAGGTCGAGGGATTCCGGGAACCCCTTCTCGTACGCCTCCAGACCGGCTCCGAAGACTTCCAGGTCCACCCACGGGCCGCCGCGCCCGACACCGAGCGAGAACCGGCCGCCGGACGTCATGTGGAGCAGGGCCGCCTGCTCGCCGAGCGCCACGGGGTGCGCCGTCGGGAGTACGCTCACGGCCGTGCCGACGCGGATACGCCGCGTCCGCCCGAGCAGCAGGGCCGCGAGGGTCACCGCCGACGGGCATGTGCCGTACGGCACGAAGTGGTGCTCGGCGAGCCAGACCGAATCGAGCCCCGCCTCCTCGGCCACCTCGGCGGACCGCACCGCTCGGTGCAGTGCCTCCCCCTGCCCCTGTCCGGGGAACTGGGCGGCCAGAACAAAACTACCTACACGCATCGAACTCCTGCCTCCTTGGCGCCGACGCAGGCACTCCCCCTACGGGCAACAACGCGTGACACGTGCCAAAGGCACGGCCTGGCATGAAGATTGTTGGATATTCCGTGCAGGGGACGGGTTGTCGCCCGTACGTGCGGGCCGGGTACCCCTCGGCGCTGCGCGTAGGCTGGTCACCCCCCTGACCGCCGTACAGCCCGTGAGGTGTTTCCGTGTCCCCGCGTCGCAACCGCCCCAAGGGCGCCGGAGAGCCGAAGGCGTCCGCGGGCGCGGAACCGCCGGGCCGCTACGGCGGCTTCCAGTCCACCGAGAGCTGGCGGGGCGAGGAGTGGAGCGTGCGCCATGTCGCGGGCGCGAGCGCCGCGGGCAAGCGGTACCGCTGCCCGGGCTGCGACCAGGAGATCCCCTCCGGCCTCGCGCACGTGGTGGCCTGGCCCGAACATTCCGGCGTGGACGAGCGCAGGCACTGGCACAAGGCGTGCTGGAACGCGAAGGACCGCCGCACCACGCGGGTGCAGCGGTCCCGTAACGCGCCGAGGTACTAGCGCCTCGTGGAGCCGGTTCGTACGGCTATACGTCGCGCTTCTCCAGGAGCGCGAACGCGCCGGCGACGGCGGCCACCGTGACGACGACGAGCAGCATCAGCTGCGAGCCGCCGCTGGTGTCCACGCTGTCCGCCCCGAAGATCTTGGCGAGGGCGGTGATGGCGTTGTAGTCGTTCATCTTGTCGCCGAGCGGCTGCGTGCTCTCCCAGATCATCAGGAACGCGGGCAGGATCGCGGGGACCAGGACCACGCCGAGCATGGCGGTGATGGCGCCCGCGGAGTGCCGCAGCATCGAGCCGACGGCGAGCGCGAGCACACCGAGCAGCGAGACGTAGAGGCCGCCCTTGAAGACCGTGCCCGCCCAGGGCAGGTCGCCCGCCTCGGGGCCGCTGTGGGCGGCGGAGGCCGCGAGGCCCACCAGGAGGATGGAGCCCGCGGACACCACGAAGGCGACCACGAAGAAGATCAGGATCTTCGCGGTGAGGACGCGGTGGCGCTGCGGCGACGCGGTGAACGTCGTACGGATCATGCCCGTGCCGTACTCGGACGAGGTGACGAGCACGCCGAGCGTGATCAGGCAGATCTGGCCGAGCATCAGGCCGAAGAAGGCCGGGACGGTGAACGGCATGTCCGCGTAGTCGGCCTGGTTCGTGTTCGCCACGGCGAGCAGGCCGATGCCGATGACCAGGAGCAGGAAGATGCCCAGCGTCCACATCGTCGAGCGGACCGACTTGATCTTCGTCCACTCGGAGGCCAGGGCGTTGCCGAGGTGGGTCTTCTTGACCGGGATCGGCGACGTGTAGGCGTTGGCCATCGCCTGCTGCCAGGCGGAGGGTGGCGCGGGGGCGGCCGGCGGCGGGGCCATGGGGGCACCCTGCGGCGCCGGGGCACCGGCAGGCGCGTACATCTGCTGGGGCTGCTGCGCCTGCGGCTGCTGCTGCGGAGTCGGAGGCGTGGTCATCGTGCGGCGTCCTCGTTGTCGGTGGCGGTGGCGCGCTTGGTCATGTCGGGGGCGGGAGCCGCGGCCGGGGCCTGCTGCGGCGCCGTGGCGTAGGGGTTCTGCCCGTCCTGCGGCTGCGGCATCGCGAAGGGCTGACCGCCGCCCTGCTGGGGCGGCGGCGGGGCGTACCAGCCGGGCTGGCCCTGACCGGGCACCGGCGGCTGTCCCTGCGGCAGCGCGCCGGGGGGCATGGCGCCGGGCGGCATCTCCTGTTGGAGACCCGCGCGCTGGTCGACCGTGGAGCGGTAGTCGACGGCGCCCTGCGTCATCCGCATGTACGCCTCCTCCAGCGAGGCCTGGTGCGGGGAGAGCTCCCACAGGCGGACGTCCGCGCCGTGCGCGAGGTCGCTGATGCGGGGGAGCGGCAGACCGGTGACGCGCAGCGCGCCGTCCTGCTCGGGCAGCACCTGGCCGCCCGCCTCGGTCAGCAGGGACGTCAGCTTCTCGCGGTGCTGGGGCTCGCTGTCCGGCGTACGCACCCGCGCGAAGTCCGCGGAGTTGTGCGAGATGAAGTCCTTGACGCTCATGTCGGCGAGCAGCTGGCCGCGGCCGATGACGATCAGGTGCTCGGCGGTGAGCGCCATCTCGCTCATCAGGTGGGACGACACGAAGACCGTGCGTCCCTCGGCGGCGAGCGACTTCATCAGGTTGCGCACCCAGAGGATGCCCTCCGGGTCGAGGCCGTTGACCGGCTCGTCGAAGAGCAGCACCTGCGGGTCGCCGAGGAGCGCCGCCGCGATGCCGAGCCGCTGGCCCATGCCGAGCGAGAAGCCCTTGGAGCGCTTCCTCGCCACGTCCTGGAGGCCGACGACGCCGAGCACCTCGTCGACCCGGCGGGCCGGGATGCCGGAGAGCTGCGCGAGGCAGAGGAGGTGGTTGCGTGCGTGCCGGCCGCCGTGCACGGCCTTGGCGTCGAGCAGCGCACCGACCTGGCGCGGGGCGTTCGGGAGCTTGCGGTACGGATAGCCGCCGATCGTCACCTGCCCGGTGGTGGGCGCGTCGAGCCCGAGGATCATGCGCATCGTCGTCGACTTGCCGGAGCCGTTGGGCCCGAGGAAGCCGGTGACGGTTCCGGGCCGCACCTGGAAGGAAAGGTTGTACACGGCTGTCTTGGCGCCGTAGCGCTTCGTCAGGCCGACTGCCTCGATCATTCTCCGCACCCATCGAATGGTTCAGGACGTCGGGGCACACGCCCCCGTAAGGGTTAGGAGGATAACGGGGGGCTGACGGTTCCAGCCAAGAGAGGGTAAAAGCGCCGGGCTCAGCGGGACGGGTGCGGTAGCTCCGTCCACGGCAGCACCCAGCCCTCGTCGGTGAAGAGGCGGGTGCCCCGGGCGCGCAGCTCGGGGTCGGCGGCCGCCCGCCGCACCCAGGTCGCCGCGTCGGGCCCGAGCAGCTCGCGCAGGAGAGGCGACGCGTCGAGGAGCGCGTCGAGCAGCGCGGCCTGGTCACCGCCGCCGGGCCGCGGCAGTCCGGTGACCGGGTCGGCGAGGATGCCGCGCGCGCTGACGTAGACGTACGCGCCGTCGAGCGGCTCGCCGGACGGCAGGGTCATTCCGTACGCGTCGCCGGGCAGCGGGACCCGCCGGTAGTTGAGGAGTTCGGTGGCGTCGACCGCGGGCAGTTGCGCCGCGTCCAGCCAGGACACGACGAGCGTGGTCCGCGCGGAGGGGGCCGCGAAGGGGGCGGCCGCCACGTACCCGGCCCGGCCGATGTGCGCGGAGCAGCCCACGCCGAGGCCGCGCAGCCGCACGGGCACCATCGGCACGGTCCCGGGAACGCCGCGCCGGGTGAGCTTGTGGGAGAGCTGGCCGGGGGAGGCGTTGGAGCCGACGGCGAGCACGGGGAGGCGGGCGGCGACGGGTGCCTGGCCGAGGGCGGCGAGGACGTCGTCCAGTGAGCGGCGCGGCCCGTGACCGGCGCCGTCGACGGTCCACGCGCCGAGCCCGCCGGGACGCGGGCGCAGCTCCAGCAGCTCGGCGCCGGTCAGCAGGGAGGGGACGGTGGCCGGCAGGCCCGGGTAGGTGAGGGGCTGCAGTGCGGGCACGCCGTCGAGGCCGAGCGCCGCGAGTCCGCGGTCCTGCGTCGTCACGCGTCCCCCCGTGGCACCGCCGTCGTACGTCACTCGGGGCGCCGGCGTCACGCGTCCCGCTTCTTCAGCAGTACGTACCCGCCGAGCAGCGCGAGCACCACCCACGCCACCATGATCGCGAGGCCGCCCCACGGCCCGTACGGGGTGTCGTCGTCGAACGGCGACTTGACCTGCATGATCTTGCTGCCGGCCTGGTCGGGCAGGAAGCGGCCGATCTTCTTCGTCGCCGATACGTTGCCGAGGATGCTGGAGATCAGGAAGAAGAACGGCATCAGGATGCCGAGGGAGAGCATCGGGCTGCGCAGCATCGCCGCGACGCCCATCGAGAACACCGCGATGAGCGTCATGTAGAGCGCGCCGCCGATGACGGCCCGCAGCACACCGGGGTCACCGATCTGCGCCCTGTACGGGCCGAGCATCGCCTGGCCCACGAAGAACGTGAGGAAGCTGGTGGCCAGGCCCACCACGAAGGCGAGCAGCGTCGCGACGGCGATCTTGCCGAACAGGAACGTGGCTCGCTGCGGGACCGCCGCGAGCGAGGTGCGGATCATGCCGGTGCTGTACTCGTTCGCGACGACGAGCACCCCGAAGACGATCATCGCGAGCTGGCCGAGGGACATCCCGGCGAAGCTGATGTACGTCGGGTCGAAGGTCAGCTTGTCCTTGGTGTCCAGGCTGTCGTAGTCGTTCTTCGACAGGATGCTGAGCAACGTGCCGAGCGCGACCGTGACGACGAGGGCGAGGCCGAGCGTCCAGACGGTCGACGAGACCGAGCGGATCTTGGTCCACTCCGATCGCAGTACCTGTGCCGCGGCCATCGCTCAGGCCTCCTTCCGGGGCTGCCAGCCCTGGCCGGGACCGTCGTGCCCGTCGAGCCCGGCGTGCGCGTGGTACTCCACCGACTCCGCGGTGAGCTGCATGAAGGCTTCCTCCAGAGATGCCTGCTGGGGGCTCAGCTCATGGAGGACGAGCTGGTTTCCCGCGGCGAGCTCACCGAGCTCTTCCGCCGGCGTCCCGTCCACTTCGAGGGCGCCGTCGCCCGCCTCGACGGCGGTGATGCCCGCCTCGTGCAGGACGTCGAGGAGGCGTTCGCGCTGCGGGGAGCGGAGTCTGACGTACGACCGGGAGTTCTGCCGGATGAAGTCGGACATCGACATGTCGGCGAGGAGGCGGCCCTGGCCGATGACGACGAGGTGGTCGGCGGTGAGCGCCATCTCGCTCATGAGGTGGGAGGAGACGAAGACCGTACGCCCTTGTCCGGCAAGGGACTTCATCAGGGTGCGGATCCAGTGGATGCCCTCGGGGTCGAGGCCGTTGACCGGCTCGTCGAACATCAGGATCTCGGGGTCGCCGAGCAGGGCGCCCGCGATGCCCAGGCGCTGGCCCATGCCGAGCGAGAAACCCTTGGCCTTCTTCTTCGCGACGGCGGTCAGGCCGACGGTGTCGAGGACCTCGGTGACGCGGCCGCGCGGGATGCCGTTGCTCTGCGCGAGGCAGAGCAGATGGTTGTACGCGCTGCGGCCGCCGTGCATCGCCTTGGCGTCGAGCAGGGCGCCGATGTACTTGAGGGGGTCCTTCAGCCGGGAGTAGTGCCGGCCGTCGATGCGGACGGCCCCGGCCGTGGGGTTGTCGAGGCCGAGCATCATGCGCATGGTCGTGGACTTGCCCGCGCCGTTCGGGCCGAGGAAGCCGGTGACCATGCCGGGGCGGACGGT
Organism: Streptomyces sp. NPDC093510; assembly: GCF_040683555.1. Taxonomy (NCBI): domain Bacteria; kingdom Bacillati; phylum Actinomycetota; class Actinomycetes; order Kitasatosporales; family Streptomycetaceae; genus Streptomyces; species Streptomyces sp. NPDC093510. The sequence goes on along the minus strand of NZ_JBFBEE010000009.1, from coordinate 17,453 downwards.
GAAGGTCAGATTGTTGACCGCCACCTTCTCGCCGTACCGCTTGGTCAGCCCCTCGAGCTCGATCATGCGGCAACGCTAAAACGGCTCGGAGCCCCCTGCCACTTGGGCAGAGGGCTCCGGCTCCGAGAGTGCCTTCAGCGGGTCTGCTGCGCGGGCACCCCACGAGAGACGGGCTCGTCGTCCGCGGGCGTACCCGCGGCAGCGACCGCCGCACCGGTGAGCGTCGCCAGCATCTCCCGCACATTGGTGAGCTGCGCGTTGATGCTGTCGCGCCGGTTCGTCAGAGCGGCGAGCTCGCGCTCGGACTCCGAACGAATCCGGTCCGCCTTGGCGTTCGCGTCGGCCACGATGTCCTCGGCCTGGCGCTGAGCGGTCTCGACGGTCTGCCGCGCACGGCGCTCCGCGTCGGTCCGCAGCTTCTCCGCCTCCAGGCGCAGCTGCTCCGCACGGTGCTCGATCTCCGCGAGGCGCTTCTCCGCCTTGGCCTGACGCGAGGCCAGGTCACGCTCGGACTGCTCCCGGCGCTTGGCGAGGTTCGTCTCGAAGTCCGCGGCGGCCTGGGCGGCCTTGGCGCGGGTCTCCTCGAAGAGGGCGTCCGCCTCCTCACGCTTGGACTGCGCGTCCTTCTGGGCCTCGGCCCGCAGCGCGCTCGCCTCGCCCTTGGCCTTCTCGACGATCCGGACGCCCTCGTCCTCGGCCTTGGCCTTGCGCTCGGCGGAGAACGACTCGGCGTCGTTGCGCACCTGCTGGGCGGCGGACTCGGCGAGCTCACGGTGCTGCTCGGCCGCGCGACGAGCCTCCTCGCGCAGGTCCTTCGCCTCCTCCTCGGCGAGGCGGAGGATCTTCTCGACGCGGGCACCGAGACCGGCGTACGACGGCTCGGCGTCGGCGACCTGGGCCTGGGCGTTCTGCGTCTCGAGGTGCAGCTCCTCGATGCGCTTTTCCAGAGCAGTGATACGGGCAAGAGCACTGTCACGGTCGGAGACGAGCTTGGAGATACGTTCGTCCACCTGAGCGCGGTCGTACCCACGCCGCACAAGCTCGAAGCCGTAGGGGGAAGTGTCGCTCATGGGGTTCCTGTCGAATGAGACCGGTGAGGTGATAGAGGGAATCCTAGGGGTCCAAGCGGCGTGTCATCGAGCAGATGCCTGTTTGATCTGGAGAATGACACCCCTTTTGAGTGGCTGACCGTCAGAGTGCTTGCCAGGGACAGGGCCAAAGGTCCTTTCGGAGCACGGCAGATTCCCTTTGACTACCCCTCCGACTGCTTGCCACTCGAACGTGTCGATCCGGCCGCGGCTCCCGCCTTGACGCCGCCCGCACCGGAACCGCTGCCCGACCCGGACTTCGCACCGCTCGACGGGGCCTCGAAAGACTCCAACGCCTCCAGCACGTCCTGGACACGGGAGATCTCCGCATTGATGTCCGCGCGGCGGCGCACCAAAACCTCCAGCTCCTGCTTCCCCTCCTCGACCACCCGCGTCGCCTCCGCCTCGGCCTCGGCCCTGATCCGCTCGGCCTCGCGCGTCAGCTCGGCCTTCTTCGTCTCGGCCTCCTTCAGGAGCGCCTCGGCCCTCTTCACCGCGGCGATACGGACCTTGCCCGCCTCCGAGTTGGCGTCCGAGACCAGCTCCTTCGCCTTCGCCTCGGCCTCGGCCAGCTGCTCCTCAGCGGCCTTGACCAGCGCGTCACAGCGCTCGCCCGCGGACTTCATCGCCTCGGCGGACTCACGGCGGGCGCGGTCGTGCAACTCCTCGATCTCGGCGGTGAGACGGTCGCGCTGCTCCTCCGAGCGCTCCCTTATGGCGGTCGCGTCGCGGCGGGCGCCGACGAGCAGCTCGTCCGCGTCCGTACGCGCCTTCTCCACCAGCGTGTTGCCCTCGACCTTCGCCGAGGAGACCAGGCGCTCCGCCTCCTTGCGGGCCGCGCCGACCATCGTGTCGGCCTGCGCCTCGGCGTCCGTGGTCGCCTTGAGCGCCTTCTCCTGGGCGTCCGCCGTCAGCTTCTCGGCCTCCGCCGCCGCCTCCGTGATGAGCGTGTCGACCTGCTCGGCGGCTTCCTGACGGCGCTTGTTGGCCTCCTTGCGGGCCTCGTCGAGCGTGCGCTCGGCCTCCTCGCGCGCCTGGGACGTGAGCCGCTCGGCCTCGCTCGCCGCCGCCGCTTTCACGCGCTCCGACTCGCTGCGGATCCGCTCGGCGTGCTGCTGCGCGGAGTTGACCGTCTCGGCCGCCTCGGCGCGCAGCCGCTCCGCGTCGCCCGAAGCGTCCGAGATGAGCTTCTCGGCCTTCGCCACGGACTCCGAACGGACCCGCTCCGCCTCGGCGGTGGACTCGGCACGCAGTCGCTCGGCCTGCTCGGCGGCTTCTGTGCGGACGCGCTCGGCTTCCGTGGTGGATTCGGCACGCAGTCGCTCGGCCTGTTCGGCGGCTTCTGTGCGGACGCGTTCGGCTTCCGCGGTGGACTCCGACTTGAGCCGCTCGGCCTCCGCGACCGTCTCGTTCTGCAGCAGCTCCGCCTCGCTGCGGGCCTCGCCGATCAGCGTGTCGGCCTGGCCTGCCGCGTCGTTGCGGATGCGGTTGGCGTCCTCGCGGGCGTCGGCCCGCGTGCGAGCGGCGTCCTGCTCGGCCTGCGCGATGGTGTCCGACGCCTCCGTACGCACCCGCTGGGCGTGCTCCGAGGCGTCCGAGCGCATCCGCTCGGCCTCCGCGATGGCGTCCGAAACCGTACGCTCCGCAAGCGACTTGGCGGCCTCCGAAGCCTCCGTCGCCTCGCGCCGGGTGCGGTTGGCGTCCTCGGTGGCGCGCTCCCGCTCGGCGTAGGCGTCGGCGCGGACGCGGTCGGCCTCCTCCTGCGCCTCCGTCCTCGTGCGCTCCGCGGCGTGCTCGGCGGCCGAGCGCAGACCCGCGACCTCCTCCTGCGCCGCCTCGTGCAGGCCGGCCACGGAGTCGCGTACGGACTGGGCGTGCTGTTCGGCGGCCGACACCATCTCGGTCGCGCGGCGGTCCGCCTCCTCGACGAGACGGATCGCCTCGGCCTGCGCCTCCTCGACGCGCTTACGGGCGGACGCGAGGAGCTCCTCGCTCTGCTCGCGGGCCCGCTCACGCTCCTGGTCGGCCTCCGCACGCGCGGAGTCGAGGGTCTCCTCGGCCTCGCGGCGACGGCGGGCCGCCTCCTCCTGCGCGGCGGCGAGCGCCTCGGCGGCCTCCGTGCCGACGCGCTCGGCGGCGGCCGCGGCCTCGGCGCGGACGCGGTCGGCGGACTCCTGCGCCTCCGTCTTGAGCCGCTCGGCCTCGGCGGCGGCCTCCGAACGCAGGCGTACGGCGATGTTCTCGCCCTCCGCGCGGGCCTGTGAGGCATCGGCGGCGGCCTCGTCGCGCACCCGCTCCGCCTCGGCCTCGGCCTGCGCCTGGAGCGTGCGGACGCGCTCGGCGGACTCCGTGCGCAGCCGGTCCGTCTCGTCCGTGGCCTCCTTGCGCATGCGCTCGGCCTCGGCGCGCGCGTCGGTCAGCGCCTGCTCGGCGGCGGACAGGCGCTCCTCGGCCTCCGTGCGCAGCCGCGTCAGCTCGTCGGCGGCCTCGGCCTGCCGCGCCGCTATGGCCCGCTCGGTCTCCTCACGGAGCGCCCGCGCGGCCTCCTCGGCCTCGGACTTCGTGGCCTCGGCCTGCTCGGCGGCCTCCTCGCGGTGCCGCTCGGCCTCCGCGCGGGTGCGCTCCAGGGTCTCCTCGGCCTGCGTGCGCAGGGTCGTCGCGCGCTCGACGGCCTCGGTGCGGACCCGCTCGCTCTCCTCGGTCGCCGCGGACCGCAGCTGCTGGGCGTCCGCCTTCGCCTTGGCGAGCAGCTCCTCGGCGGACTTGGCCGCCTCCTCGATCTGCTGGACCGCCTCGCGCCGCGCCTCGCCCCGGATGCGCTCGCCCTCGGAGACCGCGTCGGCCCGCAGCTGCTCGGCCTCGCCGCGCAGCCTGCGCGCCTCCTCCTGCAGCTCGACGGTCTTGGCGCGGTACTCCTTGGTGTCGTCCTTCGCCGCGCCCTTGAGCTCCTCGGCGATGTCGTGCGCCTCGGCGCGCAGCCGGTCCGCCTCGGTCTCCGCCTCGGAGCGGATCCGCTCGGCCTCCTCGGTGGCGGCCTTCGTCGTCTCCTTGGCGTCCTTGGAGGCCTTGTCCAGGACCTCCTCGGCGGTCCGCGCGGCCTTCGCGAGCTGGCCCGCGGTCTCCTCGGCGGTGATCGTGCGCGCCTTCTCCGCGGCGTCCGCGATCAGCTTCTCGGCCTCCGCGCGGGCGTCGGCGACCAGCTGCTCGGCCTCGGACCTGGTGGCCTCGGCCTCCTTGGTGGCCTCTCCGACCAGCCGGGCCACCTGCTCCTTGGCGGTGCGCGTGCGCTGTTCGTTGGCGCCCTCGACGGCCGCGAGCTGCTTGGCCGCGGAGTCCTTGGCCTCGGCGAGGACCTTCTCGGCCTCGGCGCGCGCCTCGCGCAGCGCCGTCTCGGCCTGGGTCATGCGCTGCTCGGCGGCCCGGCTCGCCTCGGCGGCCTGGCGGCGCGCCTGCTCGGACTCGGTCGCCGTGGTGGAGCGGAGCTGCTCGGCGTGGTCGGTGGCCTCCTGGGCCTGCGTGGACGCGGCGTTCAGGAGGCGCTCGGCGTCGGTGCGGGCGCGGCGCAGGATCGCCTCGGCCTCGGCGCGGGCGGCCTCGGCGTCGCCGGCCAGGCGCTGACGGGCCTCCTCGGCGATCCGGGCGGCCTCCGCGCGGGCGGCGGCCAGGGCCTGGTCGGCCTCGGCGCGCGACTCGTCCAGGAGGCGGCGGGCCTGCTGTTCCGTGCGGGCCCTCAGCTGCTCGGCCCAGGCCACGTTCTCGTTGACGTGGGACTCGACGGTCCGGCGGCGCTCGGACAGCTCCTGGTCGAGCTGCTGGCGGCGCGAGACGGCCTCGGCGTGCAGCTCGGACTGGAGGCGGGCCTGCTGCTCGGCGTGCTCCTGGAGGATGCGCTGGGTCTGCGCGCGGGCGTCGCGGAGCTCGCGCTCGGCGTCGGCGCGCAGCTGCTCGGCCTGGATCTGGGCATTGCGGAGCAGCTGCTCGGCCTGATACCCGATGTCCGCGCTGTCGTAGGCAGGCCGGGACGCGAGGTTGCGGCGCGCCTCGTGCAGCTTGGCGCGCAACACCTCGACCTGGTAGCCGAGGTCCTCGGCATGCTGGACGGCCTTCTCCCGCTCGGTCTTCAGCCGGTCCATCTCGGCCTCGAACCGCGACAGACTGTCGGTCTCAGCCCGCGAGTTCTCTTGGCGTTCGTAGCCCCGCACTGCGCGGTCCCATCCTTCCCCGAGCTCTCGGCTGCGCTCGAGCAGGGGAGGCCCCACTCCTGGTCGCAATTCTCTCCAACGAGCCCCGTCCATCCGCCGAACGGGGCCCCCGGGGGAATGGTGTCAGATCAACAGCGGGGCATGAGCTGCTGCCCCGACGCTCGTCCCCCGAAACCCGGACCCCGGTACGTGGCCGCCCCAAAGTTCGGACGGCCGCCGCTAACCCTACCGGCCCAGATATACGGAGGTCAGTGCTCCGGTGAGTCGGAGGGCGCCGAAGTGACAAGTTCCGTGAGGACGCCGTGACAGTCCTTCGGATGCAGGAACGTGATCCGCGAGCCCATGGAGCCGATCCGGGGCTCTTCGTAGAGGACGCGTACGCCCTTGTCCTTGATGGCCGCGGCGTCGCCGTCCACGTCCGCCGTGCCGAAGGCGATGTGGTGCACGCCCTCGCCGTTCTTGGCCAGCCACTTGCCGACCGCGGAGTCGTCGCGGGTCGGTTCCAGAAGCTGCAGGTAGGAGGCGCCCCCATCACTGGTCTCATTGATTTTCAGCATGGCCTCACGCACGCCCTGCTCTTCGTTGACCTCGGTGTGGGTCACCTCGAATCCGTACGTCGCGCGGTAGAACTCGACGGTCTTGTCTAGGTCGAAACAGGCGATCCCGATGTGATCGATTCGCGTCAGCATGCTTCAAGTGCAGCGCTAGATGCAGTGATTACGCAACGTGCGCGCGATCACAGTCGCCGCCCGGTGACGGCAGGGGTACTGCTCAGTACATTCAGATAAACCCTCGTTAACTCCTCTCCTCCCAAGGGGTCGTCGCACATGGCAGGAACGACCGGCACCACCTCAGTGATCGTCTCGGGCGCACGAACGCCCATGGGCCGTCTCCTCGGCTCGCTGAAGTCCTTCTCGGGTGCGGACCTGGGGGGCTTCGCGATCAAGGCCGCGCTGGACCGCGCGGGGATCGGCGGCGACCAGGTCCAGTACGTGATCATGGGCCAGGTGCTCCAGGCCGGGACAGGGCAGATCCCGGCACGCCAGGCCGCCGTCAAGGCGGGCATCCCCATGAACGTCCCCGCGCTGACCATCAACAAGGTCTGTCTCTCGGGCCTCGACGCCATCGCGCTCGCCGACCAGCTGATCCGGGCGGGGGAGTTCGACATCGTGGTGGCCGGCGGCCAGGAGTCCATGACCAACGCCCCGCACCTGCTCCCCAAGTCCCGTGAAGGCCACAAGTACGGCGCGATCGAAATGATCGACTCCATGGCGCACGACGGCCTGACCGACTCCTTCGACGGCGTCGCGATGGGCGAGTCCACGGAGAAGCACAACACCCGTCTGGGCATCCGCCGTCCGGAGCAGGACGAGATCGCCGCCCTCTCCCACCGGCGCGCCGCCGCCGCCCAGAAGAACGGCCTGTTCGAGGCCGAGATCACCCCGGTCGAGATCCCGCAGCGCAAGGGCGACCCGGTGCTCTTCGCCAAGGACGAGGGCATCCGCCCGGAGACCACCGTCGAGTCCCTCGGCAAGCTGCGCCCCGCCTTCGCCAAGGACGGCACGATCACGGCGGGCTCCGCCTCGCAGATCTCCGACGGCGCGGCCGCTGTCGTCGTCATGTCCAAGGCCAAGGCCGAGGAGCTTGGGCTCGACTGGCTCGCGGAGATCGGCGCGCACGGCAACGTGGCGGGCCCCGACAGCTCGCTCCAGTCGCAGCCGTCCAACGCCATCCAGCACGCCCTGAAGAAGGAGGGACTCTCGGCCTCCGACCTCGATCTGATCGAGATCAACGAAGCCTTCGCCGCCGTCGCGGTGCAGTCAATGAAGGACCTCGGGGTGTCCTCGGAAAAGGTGAACGTCAACGGCGGAGCCATCGCGCTGGGTCACCCGATCGGCATGTCGGGCGCCCGTCTCGTGCTCCACCTCGCCCTGGAGCTGAAGCGGCGGGGCGGCGGCGTGGGCGCGGCCGCGCTGTGCGGTGGCGGCGGTCAGGGCGACGCCCTGATCGTGAAGGTCGCCAAGGCCTGACCCGCACGCCGGTCCTTCCCGTACGTACTGAACGGAGCTGTGATGCAGGACGTCCCCTCCCTGGTGGCGCAGGCCCGCGAGGGCAGGCCGCGGGCCGTGGCCCGGCTGATCTCACTGGTCGAGGGGGCGTCACCGCAGCTGCGCGAAGTGATGGCGGCGCTGGCGCCGCTCGCCGGCCACGCGTACGTGGTCGGCCTCACCGGGTCGCCCGGTGTCGGCAAGTCGACATCGACGTCCGCGCTCGTCAACGCCTACCGGCGGGCCGGGAAGCGGGTCGGCGTCCTCGCCGTGGACCCGTCGTCCCCCTTCTCCGGCGGCGCGCTCCTCGGCGACCGGGTGCGGATGTCGGACCACGCGTCCGACCCCGGCGTCTACATCCGCTCCATGGCCACGCGCGGCCACCTCGGCGGGCTCGCGTGGGCCGCGCCGCAGGCCATCCGCGTCCTCGACGCGGCGGGCTGCGACGTGATCCTCGTCGAGACCGTCGGCGTCGGGCAGTCCGAGGTGGAGATCGCCTCGCAGGCGGACACGTCGGTCGTGCTCCTCGCGCCCGGCATGGGCGACGGCATCCAGGCGGCCAAGGCCGGAATCCTGGAGATCGGCGACGTGTACGTCGTCAACAAGGCGGACCGCGACGGCGCCGACGCGACCGCGCGCGAACTGAACCACATGCTGGGCCTCGGCGAGTCCCGCGGCCCCGGGGACTGGCGGCCGCCCATCGTCAAGACGGTCGCGGCGCGCGGCGAGGGAATCGACGAGGTCGTAGAGGCGCTGGAGAAGCACCGGGCGTGGATGGAGGAGCGCGGGGTCCTCGCGGAGCGGCGGGTCGCCCGCGCCTCGCGGGAGGTCGAGACGATCGCCGTCACGACGCTGCGGGAGCGGATCGGGTCCCTGCACGGCGACCTCAGGCTGTCCGCGCTCGCGGAGCGCATCGTGGCGGGCGAGCTGGACCCGTACACGGCCGCCGACGAGCTGGTCGAGGGCCTCACGGACAGCTAGGGCGCACGGGTACGGCCCGGACCTGAGGTCCGGGCCGCGATGGTGTTCCGTGCGTCAGTCGTCGGAGCCGTCGTTGTCGTGGTCGTCCTGGTCGTCGTGGTCGCCGTGGTCCTTCTGGTCGTCGTGGTCGTCCGAGTGGTCGGCCGTGACCTTGCCGGTCTTCAGGTCGACGTTGTACTCGGACTCGGCACCCTTGGCGCCGGTCGTCTCCACGTTCCAGGCGGTCGCCGTGCCGTCGTCGTCCAGGTCCACGGAGGTCACGGTGCCCTTGTCGGCGCCGGCCTTCGCGGCGTCCACGGCGCTGACGGAGGCACCCTTCAGCGCGGAGTTCAGCCGGGCGGCGTCGGCGGCGTCGTCCCCGTCGTCGTCCTTCTCGGTCCAGGAGCCCAGGACCTTGCCGGTGCCCGGGTCGACCTCGACGCTGTGCCACGTCTTGCCGTTCAGGATGTCGACGTCCCAGACCAGGCCGCCGTCCTCCTCGTCGAGCTCGGCGGAGACCGCGGTGCCCTTGGTGTCCGCGAGGGCGGCCTTGATGGCGTCCGCGGCGTTCACCTTGGCGGCCTTCACCTCCGCGGTGTTCTCCGCGGCGTCGTCGCGGTCGTCGTCCTTGCCGTCGTCGTCCCTGCGGTCGTCGTCCTTGCGGTCGTCGTTCGTGCTGCCGTTGTCCTTGAGCTGGACGCTGGAGCGGTTGGCTGCGCTGTCGTCGTCACCGCCGACTGCGAAGGCGGTGGCGGTGCCGCCTCCGATCAGGGCCGCTGCGGCGACGGTGGCGATCACGATGTTGCGCTTCATGAGTGTTCCTCCGAGACGGTGTGCGAGTTCGCCGCGGCCGGTGGGCCGCTGCCGTTCGCTTTCGACGAGGACCAATCTGGCGGACCGATCCTGAACCCACGCTGAAGCCGCCTGAAGAACTCTTCAGCTTCGCTCTGCCACCCTGAACGCATGCGTTTGTTGATCGTGGAGGACGAGAAGCGGCTGGCCCTGTCGCTCGCCAAGGGCCTGACCGCCGAGGGCTACGCCGTAGACGTCGTCCACGACGGCATCGACGGGCTGCACCGGGCGAGCGAGGGCACGTACGACCTGGTGGTTCTCGACATCATGCTGCCCGGCATGAACGGCTACCGCGTCTGCTCGACGCTGCGCGCGGCGGGCAACGAGGTGCCGATCCTGATGCTCACCGCCAAGGACGGCGAGTACGACGAGGCGGAGGGCCTCGACACAGGCGCGGACGACTACCTCACCAAGCCCTTCTCGTACGTCGTGCTGGTCGCCCGCGTGAAGGCGCTGCTGCGCCGCCGCGGCGGCGCGGGCCCGTCCCCGGTCCACACCCTGGGCGACCTCAAGGTAGACACGGCCGCGCGCCGCGTCTTCCGCGGCGAGGACGAAGTCACCCTCACCGCCAAGGAGTTCGCCGTCCTGGAGCAGCTGGTCCTGCGGGCCGGCGAGGTCGTCTCCAAGGGCGACATCCTGGAGCACGTCTGGGACTTCGCCTACGAAGGCGATCCCAACATCGTCGAGGTGTACGTGAGCACGCTGCGGCGCAAGCTCGGCGCGGCCCTCATCAAGACCGTGCGCGGCGCCGGTTACCGACTGGAGGCCCCGCGATGAGCAGGCTGTTCGGATCGGTGCGGGCCCGGGCCACGCTCGGCGCGACCCTCGTCGTCGCCCTCGCGCTGGTCGCCGCGGGCGCCGCCGTGCTGCTCGCGCTACGGGACAACCTCACCGAGCAGGCGGACGGCCGCGCCGCCTCCGCGGCCCGCGACGTCGCCGCGCAGCTGGTGGCGGGGCGCCCGTTCGAGGACCTCGACCTGCCGGACGAGGAGGACAGCCCGGTGCAGGTCGTCGACGAGCAGGGCAGGCTGGTCGCCGCCAGCGACGACCTGGAGCGGATCAGCGGCACCGGGACCGGCGCGGTCGAGCCCGTCGGGGCCGGCGCCGAGAACAAGGGCGACAACGAGGACGACAGGGCCGAGGCGGCGGAGCCCGGTGAGGCGCCCGATCGGGGTGAGATCGACGAGGACACCGAGCCCAGCTCCGGGTCCGCCACCGTCGACGGCGAGAGCGCCGACTACCGGTTCGCCGCCGTCGAGGTGAGCACGGAGGACAGGGGCGACTTCACGGTCTACGCGGGCGGCTCGCTCGCCGACGAACAGAGCGCGGTGTCAACGGCGTTGACGTCCATGCTGATCGGCTTCCCGCTGCTCCTCGCGGTCGTCTCCGGTGTCACCTGGCTGGTGACGCGGCGCGCCTTGCGCCCGGTGGCGGCGATCACCGCGGAGATGTCCGCGATCACCGCGTCGGAGGACCTCGCGCGCCGCGTGCCCGAGCCGGCCACGCACGACGAGATCGCCCGCCTCGCCCGCACCACGAACGAGACGCTCACCGCCCTGGAGACCTCGGTGGAACGCCAGCGCCGGTTCGTGGCGGATGCCTCGCATGAGCTGCGCAGCCCCATCGCCTCGCTCCGCACCCAGCTCGAAGTGGGCGCGGCCCACCCGGAGTTGCTGGACGTCGACGGTGCCGTCGAGGACACCGTGCGGCTTCAGGAGCTCGCCGCGGATCTGCTGCTCCTGGCCCGCTTGGACGCGGGGGAGAAGCCGGGCGGGGGCCGGGTCGATCTGGCGGCCTTCGTCCGTGAGGAGCTCTCGCAGCGCACCAGGGACCGCGTCGACGTGCACGCGGACCTGAAGAGCGTCGAAGTCACGGGCTCCCGCGGGCAGTTGGCGCGGGTGCTCGGCAACCTCCTGAACAACGCCCAGCGGCACGCGCGTTCCCGCGTCACGGTCACCACCCGGAGCGAGGGCGACCGGGCGGTCCTGGAGGTGTCCGATGACGGGAGCGGCGTGCCGGAGAGCGAACGGGAGCGGATCTTCGAGCGGTTCGTACGGCTCGACGACGCGCGGACCCGCGACGAGGGCGGGGCCGGTCTGGGCCTCGCCATCGCGCGGGACGTGGCGGTGCGGCACGGCGGCACGCTCGTGGTGCGGGAGGCGCCGTCCGGTGGTGCGCTGTTCGAGCTCCGGCTGCCCGGCCCTCAGTCGTCGGCGGAGTGAGGGTTCGCGCGGCCGGCCGTGGCGGAGCGGATCAGGGCTTCCCGCGCTGGGAACGCAGGTGCTCCGCGATCGGGGTCAGAGCTTTGCGCAGCTCTTCGAGGGCCTCGGCGGAGATGAGGTCGACGAAGTGCCGCCGCACGGAGGCGACGTGGTGTGGAGCCACCTTCTGCATGGTCTCCATGCCTTCCTCGGTGAGGACGGTGTAGAGCCCTCGCCGGTCGGACTCGCAGTTCTCGCGACGCACCAGGCCCGCGTTCTCCATGCGGGTGATCTGGTGGGACAGGCGACTCTTCGACTGCAGGGTGGCGGCGGCAAGATCACTCATGCGCATCCGCAGCTCTTCCGATTCGGAGAGATAAACGAGAATGTCGTAGTCGTTCATGGTCAGGTTGAACGGCTGAAGGTCCTTTTCGAGCTGATATGTCAGCATCCTGTTGACCTCCACGTGGGTACGCCAGGCGCACTGTTCCTCGTCGGTCAGCCACTGCGGGGCCGTCTCGGTCTCCATGGAATCGATTCTACCTAAGAAGTTGAAAGGTGAACGAATGGTGGGATGTGACGCGCCTCGCACCACCTGCCTCTCGGAGGGGCACAGGCGTTCGCCGTCACACTCCGCAGACTACCGCTCACAGCCCGAAGCGACGCTGGAGGTCCCCCAGTTGTCCGGGAAGGCGCGGTGCCCCCGGCTGCCGGCCCGGTTGCCCCGGAGTGCCCCCTCCGCCGGGCACGCCCGCCTGATGCGGCACTGTGCCCGCCGCCTGCTCGGACATCAGCACCTCCGTGGACTGCAGCAGGACCGTGCCGGCGCCCACGAACTCGAACTGGTGCTCCTCACCGGATGTTCCGCCGATGCCGGTCAGTGCCCGCACGCCTCCGATCACACCGGTGAGGTATCCGTGGTCGTAGTGATGGCACGGTGAAGGGCAGTCGGCCCAGCCCACCAGCGCCTGCGGATCGACGCGGACCGGCGGCTCCATGAAGACCACCGGGCCGTTCGAGGCGGCGACGAACTTGCCCGTGCCGATGAGGGTCAGGAAGCCCGGAACGATCGACTGCTTCAGCGCGAGAGTTGGCTGAAAAGCGAGGAGGTTGCCCGAGCGAATGGTCAGGTTGCCCTCTTCCAAGTCATACGAATTCACGTCGAAGGCCCGGTCGGCGAGGAGCATCTTGCCCTGCCCCTCCGCCACGACCCAGTCGCTCGCGTGCAGCGGCGAATGGAAACTGGTCCGGACCAGACGGTCGAGACGGCCGTGCCCGATGCCGTTGAATTCGATCCGTCCGTAATAGGCGATCATCTTTCCCTTCTGCAGGAACCACTGGTTCCCCTTGAGCTCCACGCAGAAGGTGTAGGGATTGACGCTGTCGTCGCTCGGCAGCGTCATGGGGTCGAAGACGGCGGGCGCCCCCGCGGGGGTCGACACATGCGGATTCACAGCTTGTCCTCCGACGCCTGGACGAACACCGAGCCGGTGCCCGACAGCTCCAGCTGGAAGGCCTCTCCGGAGCCGCGGCCCACCATGTCCCGCCAGCCGAGCGCGGTGGAGAGCTTGTTGCGCACGTCGCCGTGGTGCGCCACATACGCCTGGGGGTCCACGTGGACGGGGCGCTGCGGGGTGATCGGCACCTCGATGACGCCGCCGTGCGCCATGACGGCTGCCGCTCCGTGCCCCTGGAGGGTCGTGGTGAACAGGCCCTGGCCGCTGACCTGGCCACGCACCATGCCCATGACGCCGCCCTGCGAGCCCATGAACATCGTGCCCTGCCGGAGCGTGCCGTCGAAGGCGAGCAGCCGGTCCGCCTCCACGAAGAGGGTGTCTCCGGAGAGGCCGATCACCTGGATGTGATGACCGCCGTGCCCGAAGAGAACGGTGCCGCTGCCCTCCACGGTCATCAGCGGGGTGGCCTCGCCCGCGACCCGGCGGCCGATCATGGACGCCAGGCCGCCCTGGCCGCCCTGGAGGTTGGGGGTGAAGGAGACGTCTCCCTTGTAGGCGAGCATGGCGCCGCGCTGACTGAAGATCTTGGCGCCCGGCTGCACGGTGGCCTCGACCATCTTCGAATTGACCTCACGGAACGGCATGTCACACATCCCCCGCGATCGTGGCGCGCTCACTGGGCTGTACGTAGACGAGGCCGTCGCCCTCGAAGCGGATCTGGAAGGCCTCGCCGCCGCCCTCGCCCATGAACGTGCGGAAGGTGACGCCGGACTGGAAGCTCTGCCGCACATTCCCCTGATGAGCGATGTACGCCCCCGGGTCGACCGTCAGCGGATACTGCTGGGAGACGCGCAGGACCACCGCGGGCCCGGCGGAGACGATCGCGGCCTGGCCGGTGCCCTCGACGGTCGTCGTGAACAGTCCGTTCCCCTGGGTCGCGCCGCGCAGGCCCGTGAAGCTGGTGCCGGTGCGCAGCCCCGAGTCGGTGCAGAGCAGATTGCTCGCCTCCACATGGAGCTTCTCGCCCTGCAGCCGCACCAGATTGATCTCCGTGGCACGGTCGGCGAACCAGCAGGTGCCGTGCCCCTTCACCTCCATCACCGTCATCTGCTCGCCGGTGACGCGGCGGGTCACCATGCCCCGGATGCCCTCGCCGCCGCCGGTCATCTTCTTGAAGGCCATCTGGCCGTCGTACGCCACCATCGAGCCGTTCTTCGCCCTGACGGCGTCGCCCGTCATGTCGACGGCGAGCACTCTGCTCCCTTGGAGCCGGAACGTAGCCACGAATCGACGGTAGCCGCCGCGTACCCACCCAGAACAGGGTGAAGGGCCCTGAGGGAACCCGGAGAAGACCCCGATGTCACAATGGGGGTCGCTTGTGCGTCCGTTCACAAGATCGGCGCCGGCGAGCCCCCGCCCCAGCCTGCCGTCCGTCCCACCGAAGGTGACCCGTGGACATCAAAACCGCTTCCGCACTCCGCCGCCTCCGCCTGGTCTCCGTGCCCGAGGGAATCTCGTGGATCGTGCTGCTCGTCTGCACGATCATCAAGTACACGGTCGCGGAGAGCTTCAATGTCGCGCCGGTGCTCGGTCCGATCCACGGTGTGCTCTTCATTCTGTACGTGCTCTTCTGGCTCGACGCCTGGAACCGCACGAAGTGGGACTTCAAAACCGCCGCCCTCTACTTCGCGTACTCGTTCATCCCCGGCGGCGGCTTCATGGCCGAGCGCAAGCTGAAGCGTGAGGCCGAGGCCGCGGTGATCGCCTCCCGCGCCCGCCAGGAAGGCGTCGTCAACGCATGATCGTCGCCTTCTCCGTGACGCCGCTCGGGGTCGGCGAGGACGTCGGTGAGTACGTCGCCGACGCGGTCCGCGTGGTCCGCGAGTCCGGGCTGCCCCACCGGACCGACGCCATGTTCACGTCCATCGAGGGCGAGTGGGACGAAGTGATGGACGTCGTCAAGCGCGCCGTCGCCGTGGTCGAGGCGCGCGCGCCGCGCGTCTCCGTCGTCATGAAGGCGGACATCCGCCCGGGTGTGACGGACGGCCTCACGTCCAAGGTCGAGACGGTGGAGCGCCACCTGTCCGCATAGCTGCCGCCCTCCGAGAACACTCCGAGAAGCCCCCGCCCTTCGGGCGGGGGCTTTTCTGTGCCCACGGCCGCCCGCGCGCTACTTGAGCGACTGCTCAAACACCTGTACTTTCTGTTTGAGCAGTCGCTCAAAAAGACGTTGACGTGGGGGTTTGCCGTGAGCCTGTACATCGAGGCACGGATACGCGCCGATCTGGACGACCTCTGGGCACGGACCCAGGAGCCCGGCTCGCACCAGCGCTGGGACCTGCGCTTCACCGAGATCGACTACCTTCCGCGCCAGGAAGACGCGCCGCAGCACTTCCGGTACGCCACGCGCGTGCTGCCCTTCCTGACCATCGACGGCACCGGAATCTCCGCAGGGGAGAAGCAGCGCCCCGACGGCACCAGGACCTCCGCCCTGCGCTTCGCCTCCCCGCACCCGCTCTCCCTCCTCGAAGAGGGCAGCGGCTACTGGCGCTACGTACCGACGTCCGACGGCGACATCCGCTTCCTCACCGGGTACGACTACCGCCCACGCTGGGGCCGCTTCGGGAAGATCGCCGACCGCGTCCTCTTCCGCCCCCTCATGGGCTGGGCGACGGCCTGGTCCTTCGACCGCCTCCGGCTCTGGCTGGAGCGGGACATCACCCCGGAACGCGCCCTCCTGCACGCGGTCGCGGATTTCACCGCCCGCGTTCTCCTGGTCGTGGCCGCGGTCCTCTTCGCCCCCATGACGGCCCTCGCGACAGCGGCCCTGATGCTGATGCTGCCGCCCCTGCCCACGACGCCGGCGGCGCGCCGCTGCCTGCGCACCCCACCGCGGCGCGCGCGTGACCCACGCGTCCTCGCCGCGCTCGCCCCGCTCACCGCGCGCAAGGAGCACTCGTGAAGCAGCCCGCATCGATCTTCCGCACCGCGATGGGTGCCGACTTCGACCGGCTCCACCCGCAGCTCCGGCGCCGCTTCTCCGTGGGCCTCGCGAGCGGCGAGGCCTGTACCGGCCGGGGCGTCATGGACCGCATCTGGCACGGCCGCGGTTTCGTGAAGCCGTTCCTCGCGGTCGGCGGCACACGCAACATCCTCGTCCCGCGCCAGGGCACGGACGTCCCTTTCGTCATCGAGAACGTGCCGTACGTCGACACGTACGGCCGTGAGACGGTGACCTTCGTGCGCACCTTCGACCTGCCCGGCGGCCCCCGCCGCTTCGACGCCCAGATGGTCCTCGGACCCGGGGGCGACCGCGTGCTCGACTACCTCGGCACGCACCAGCACCTCGCCAGCGACCTGCACTTCCGGGCCGAGCCCGACGGCTCCCTCCTGATCCGCTCCGGCGAACACCGCTTCCGCGAAGGGCCGGTGGACTGCCGCGTGCCGTCCCTCATCGGCGGCGACGCGGAGGTCCGCGAGTCCTTCGACGACGAGACGGGACGTTTCCGCATCCGGGTGCGGGTCGCGAACCGGCACTTCGGGCCGCTCTTCGGGTACGAGGGGTCCTTCGAGGCGACGTACACCGACGTCCGCGCATGCGGGGTCAGGCCCGGGCTGCGCCCGGTCCGCGAGGAGGTGCGCGCGTGAGCGCCGCGAAGGACCCGTCCAAGGCCCAGGAGACCCGGGCCAAGCTCCTCGACGGTGCTCTGCGGACGCTCACGGAACAGGGCATCGCCAAGACGTCCGCGCGGAGCATCGCCGCGGCGGCCGGGGTCAACCAGGCCCTCGTCTTCTACCACTTCGGCTCCGTCGACGACCTGCTCGCGGCGGCCTGCCGACACGGAACGGAACAGCGCGTCTCCCGCTACCGGGAACGCCTCGCCGGGATCGACTCCCTCTCCGAACTGCTCGCCTTCGGGCGGGAGATGCACGAGGAGGAACGCGAGGCCGGCCACGTCGCCGTCCTCGGCCAGCTCCTCGCCGGGTCCCAGACCCAGCCCCGGCTCGCGGTCGCCACGGCGGCGGGCCTCGCCCTCTGGATCGAGGAGATCGAGAAGGTCCTGACCCGCGTCCTCTCCGCGTCCCCGCTCGGCGAGTTCGTCGACCCCGTGGGGCTCGCGCGGGCGGTGGCGGCGTCCTTCGTCGGCATGGAGCTGTACGAGGGGGTCGACGCGGAGGGTACGGAGCGGGCCCTCGACTCCCTCGAGCAGCTCTCCGTCCTCGTCACGGCGGTCGAGGACCTCGGCCCCCTCACACAACGAGCACTCCGCCACCGCCTACGCCGAACCCGCCCGTAACACCTCGCAGGGGCGGGGTGGGGCGTTCACCCTGCGATGTGGGGCGCGGCGTGAGGGGGGGGTGTGCGGGGTGCGCGGGCGTGTGTGCGTGCTCGTGGGTCTCGCCTGCGGTTCGTCTGTGGGGCGGGGTCGTGGGGCGTGTGTGCGTGGTCGCCGGTCTCGCCTGCTGTTCGTCTGTGGGGCGGGGCCGCGGGGGTATGTACGTACTCGCTATCCCTGCGTCACGCCTCAAGTCCAAAGACGCCACAGTTCGCTCGGTGCTCCGTGCGCACATACCCCCACGTCCCCTCGGGCGCGTTTGCGGCTGCGGCCCGGTGGGGGTTGCCAGCGCCCGGGCCCCGCGCCCT